>JBMFPL010000157.1:0-7845 GCA_049969115.1 Bryobacteraceae bacterium
GTGCCCGCTTGCCGCGCTCCCACAATCGCGAGCCGTCCGCACCTTCTGCGTGTGGAAGGCTGCGTCGGACTCCGCCGGGTGGCTAGGTGCTTGCTCGCCGAAGCAAGCGGACTGCCAAGCGCTACACCCCGGCTGGAGGCGCGCGGCGCTGGCCCGCCGGCGGGGAGTCAGCAGGGGTCCTCGCACCGGCTGGCACCTGGCTGCCCGTGCCTCCCCGTAGGCCCCGCTCGCCCGGCTCAGCGCGAACTCTTGCGGCGGGCCTGGAACTCGAGTCGCTCCACGTCGCCGTCTTTCAGGTTGACACTGCGGTAGGCAGGTATGAAGACACAGTCGTATCTCTCGGGTCGCACCCTGTAATAGCCGAGCGGCAGGTTGCGGACCTCGAAGCTGCCATCCGCGGTGGTCGTCGCATAGCGGTTGAAAGTGCGGCCTTCGACACGTACTGTAGCCCGGTGGTTGGCATCGAGCCCGCTGATGTGCCCGCGCACCGACAATCTGGTCTGGGTCGTACTCTGGCTGGTCGTGGTCACGCCTTCCCGCCTGGCATTGAAGTCTACGTATCGCGCATCTTGGTCAAACAAGCGGATGGTGCGAGAGGGCGGCGTGAACGTGTACTTGTCGTTCTGCGGTGTGACTACGTAGTTGCCTTCGGGAAGCTGGAGCGACTGCCAGGTGGCGTCGGAGCAGAGAGTGGCTGTCCGCTTCACGGGGCCTTCGATCCGGACGATGACCCTGTCGCTGGGGTGGACACCCAGGATTTTGCCGTACATGTTTTGGCGCCTGACCGGGGCGGCCTGGAGGCCGAAAGCGAGCACGAAACAATACAGCCCGATGGCTAGCTTCGAAACGGACGATCGCGTCATGGTTGGGTCCTTCATTGGGCCACGATTACCGCGGATCGTCCCTGCGCGCAACAGTTGCGGAGAAGATTCTGAAATGGCTGACTGTCGCTGCTCCACGAAGGCCGAGGGGCCGCTGGTTTCGAGCGCAGTTGGCGGTCGCCCTGCTCTCTCGTGCACAATGGGATTTTCCGCCCCCAAGGAGGACGCATGAAAGCTATCGTTGTCGAGCAACCGGGAGGTCCCGAACAAATGCGGCTGGTCGAGATGCCGGCGCCGCAGCCCGCGCCCGGCCAGGCGCTGATTAAAATCGCCGCCGCGGGTGTGAACTTCATTGATATTTATCACCGCACAGGGCTCTACAAAGTGGAGCCGCCCATTACGCTGGGCATGGAGGGCGCCGGAATCGTGGAAGCAGTGGGCGAGGGCGTGACCGAGGTGGCGCCGGGTGACCGGGTGGCGTGGGCGATGGCCCGCGGCTCGTACGCCGAATACGCCGCGGTTCCTGCCTGGATGCTGGCGAAGCTCCCGCCCGCGCTGGACTTCCCTGAAGCCGCGGCCGCGATGCTCCAGGGCATGACCGCCCACTACCTGACCCACTCTACCTTCCCGCTAAAGCAAGACGACTCGTGCCTGATCCACGCCGCAGCGGGAGGCGTGGGCCTGTTGCTCGTGCAGATGGCTAAGATGCGCGGTGCGCGCGTGTTCGGCACGGTCTCCACGCAGGCCAAAGCTGAGCTGGCCAGGGAGGCGGGGGCCGACGAGGTCATCGTTTACACCGAGCAGGATTTCCTTGAGGCGGTGAAGCAGGCCACCGGCGGCCGCGGCGTGGACGTAGTGTACGATTCGGTAGGCGCGGCGACCTGGGAGAAGAGTCTGGATTGCCTGCGGCCGCGCGGGATGATGGTTTCCTTCGGCAACGCCAGCGGCCCGGTGCCGCCCTTCCAGCCGCTGGTGCTAAGTCAGAAGGGATCGCTTTTCCTCACCCGCCCGTCGCTGGCCCACTACGCGGCCACCCGCGAGGAGCTACTCTGGCGGGCGGGCGACGTGCTCTCGTGGGTGCAGCAGGGACGCCTCAAGCTGCGCATCGAGCGCGTTTACAAACTTTCCGAGGCTGCCGAGGCGCACCGCGCCCTGGAATCGCGCGCCACGGCCGGCAAGCTGCTCATCGTGCCCGAGTGACGCCGGCGACTTCGAGGCGGTCAAGCCTCTGCCCGCTTCTCGCGATCTGCGCCCGCCGCGGGGTGGCCATCGAATTCTCGTTCAGGGAACAGAAGCGCGGGGGATGCGACAACCCCATGGCCACGGGGTTGCCTGCTAGGAGGCCGGCAAGCTCAGAATTAACTCCCAATTAACAAGGAGGCTGCGAGCCTCTGGGAGGAGCAGAATCGGACTGCCGAGGCAATAGGTAGCGTCAGAAGCCGCATCTTCATCGGGCACGCGCGTTACAAGAGTGTGGCGCCTTGGGATGGCATGAACACCCGCCCGTTCCCAGCGGAGTTCCGCCAGCGGGGCTTTGCTTTCGCGCACAACGGCAAGGTGAGGCAAATCAAGAAGTGCCCGCTGCGCTGGCGGGAACCCGAGGGAGACACGGACTCCGAGTATGCGTTCCTGTGGTCGCGCGAGCAACTGGAGAAATTGGCGACCGAGGCTGTTGCCTCCCCGCTCAAAGAACTCGCCGAGGGGGTCTGCCGGCGGGGCAGGCTCAGCTTTCTGTTGTCGGACGGCGAGAGGCTACGCCGACCACTCGCTGCACTGCCGCGAGCGCGCCGGCCTATAGCGGGGTCGTGGTGCGCCTGCCCGAGTAGCGCCACGGCATCAAACTTGCCCGGATCAAACCGGTGGACGAGCGGATGTTCCTGATTGGCGCCCGGCCACTGGCCGACGAAAAGGCTAGGCCTGGTCCGGCGACGGGCACCTGCGGCAGCGACCGAGCTGAGCTGCCGGGACACGCTAGACTGGTGCGTAAGTCCGAGGAGAAAAGGCCTCTTGTCGCCATCGTCATGGGAAGCAAGTCGGACTGGGAGACCATGCGGCACGCCAGCGAGATGCTGAGCTCGTTCGGCGTGCCCCACGAGTGCCGCGTGCTCTCGGCTCACCGCACGCCCGAGCAGACCATGCAGTACGCGGGCGCGGCTCAGGACCGCGGCATCGAAGTGATCATCGCGGGTGCCGGCGGCGCCGCCCACCTGCCCGGCGTCATCGCTGCTCATACCCTGCTGCCAGTCCTGGGGGTGCCGGTGGAAAGCCCGGCCCTGCGCGGGTTGGATTCGCTGCTTTCCATCGTGCAGATGCCCGCGGGCGTCCCCGTCGGCACGCTGGGCATCGGCAAGACAGGAGCGCTCAACGCGGCGCTGCTCGCCATCGCCATTCTTGCCGCCCAGCGACCGGAGCTGCGGCAGAAGCTGCGCGAATTCCGCGAGGAGCAGGCTGCCAAAGTTCTCGAACAGACCGTCCCTTGAGCAGGGCGCTCAGCGCCAGTGCAGAATGACCTTGCCCGACTGGCCGGAGCGCATCACCTCGAAAGCCTCCCGGTATTCGGTGTACTGGAAGTGGTGAGTGATCACCGGGCGGATGTCCAGCCCGCACTGGAGCATGATGGTCATCTTGTACCAGGTTTCGTACATCTCGCGGCCATAGATGCCCTTGATGGTCAGCCCGTTGAAGATCACCGTGTTCCAGTCGATGGCCATCTCCCGTTCGGGGATGCCGAGCAGGGCGATCTTGCCGCCGTGGCACATGTTGGCCAGCATCTCGCGGAAGGCATCCGGGTTACCCGACATCTCGAAGCCGACGTCAAAGCCCTCGAGCATGCCGAGCTGCTTTTGAACGTCGGCGAGGCGCGTTTTGGTGGGATCCACGGCCATCGTCACGCCCACTTTTTTGGCTAGCTCACGGCGGTAGGGGTTGGGATCGGTGATCACCACGAAGCGCGCGCCCGCGTGCCTGGCCACCGCCGCGCTCATGATGCCGATGGGACCGGCACCCGTGATCAGCACGTCCTCGCCCAGCACCGGGAAGGAGAGCGCGGTGTGGACGGCGTTGCCGAAGGGGTCGAAGATGCAGGCGATGTCCAGGTCCACCCACTCGCGGTGATGCCACACGTTGGTCATGGGCAGGGTGATGTACTCGGCGAAGGCGCCCGGCCGGTTGACTCCCACGCCTTTGGTGTGCGCGCAAAGGTGGCGGCGGCCGGCCAGGCAGTTACGGCAACGCCCGCAGACCACGTGCCCCTCGCCGCCCACGATCATGCCCGGCGTGAAGTCGGCCACGTTCGATCCCACGGCCACGATCTCGCCCACGAACTCGTGGCCCACCACCATGGGCACCGGAATGGTCCTGGCCGCCCATTCGTCCCAGTTCCAAATGTGGATGTCGGTGCCGCAAATGGATGTGCGGTCCACGCGGATAAGGACGTCGTTGATGCCGATCTCGGGCACCGGAACTTCCTCGAGCCAAAGGCCAGGTTCGGGGCGGCTCTTGACCAGGGCTTTCATCAGTTGCATCGGTGTCTCCTCTTAGGGCAGCGTGCGCGGCGTGGCCCGTTTCACCCTTTCTCTCAAGGATAATGGAAGCTTGCTCGACCAGGCGCGGCAGTGGCTTCGAGCGGCCCGTTCGATGGCCGTGCTGACCGGGGCAGGGATTTCGGCTGAAAGCGGCGTGCCCACGTTTCGTGGCCCCGGCGGGCTGTGGCGGCAATACCGCCCCGAGGATCTGGCCACGCCCGAGGCCTTCCGGCGCAATCCCCGGCTGGTCTGGGAATGGTACGACTGGCGCAGGCAGCGGATCGCGCAGGCCCGCCCTCATGCCGGCCACGAGGCGCTGGTGCGCTTGGAGCGCGCCAAGCCGCGCTTCGCTTTGATTACCCAAAACGTGGACGGGTTGCACGAGCGCGCCGGCAGTCAGCGCGTTATCAAGCTGCATGGCGACATCTGGACGGTCCGCTGCCTGGCTTGCGGACGGGAGCGGCGTGACGAGCGTGTGCCCCTGCCTGAGATCCCTCCGCGCTGCGAGTGCGGCGGGTTGCTGAGGCCGGGCGTGGTGTGGTTCGGCGAGTCGTTGCCGCCCGGGGCGTGGGAGCAGGCCGAAGACGCGGTGCGCAATTGCGAGCTGTTGCTGGTGATCGGGACCTCGGCTGTGGTCTACCCGGCGGCGGGGTTGATCCCGCTGGCGCAGGCCTGCGGCGCACGGGTCATCGAAGTCAATCCCGAGGAAACGCCGTTTTCCGCGCGGCTGGATTGCTCGCTGCGCGGTCCCGCGGGCCAGATCCTGCCCGCCTTGATTCCGCTCGAGCCGAACGTGCAAACTGGTTGAAGAATGCTCTTCGGGATTTGAATTCCTTCTGGCGGCAGCTCTCTCATGCGCCTTTGCTACCTCGATGCCTTCTCCGGAATCAGCGGCGACATGCTCGTGGGCGCCCTAGCGGACGCCGGGGCGGACCGCGAAGCGTTGCGCCAGGCGCTGGAAGGGTTGGGCGTCGGGGCCAGGGTTCGCTTCGAGCGGGTCATGCGGGGCGGCCTGGCCGCCACCAAATTCGAAGTGGAGGCGGCCGGGCGGGGGCCGCGGCGACATCTCGGGGACATCCTGGAAGCGATCGCGGGGGCGGATCTGCCCGAGCCGGTAAAACAAAACGCATCGAAAGTGTTTGGCAAGCTCGGTGCCGTCGAGGCCGCCGTCCACCAGGTCCCACTCGAGCGTGTCCACTTCCATGAGGTGGGCGCGGTGGATTCGATCGCCGACGTGGTGGGCGCCTGCCTGGCCTTTCACCTGCTAGGCATCCAAGAGATCCGCTGCTCGCCCCTCAACCTGGGCAGCGGTACGATCTCCACCGAGCACGGCGTCCTGCCTGTGCCTGCCCCGGCTACGGCTGCTCTGCTCCAGGGCGCGCCGGTTTATTCCGAGGGGCCGGCGGTGGAACTGACCACGCCCACTGGTGCCGCGCTCGCCGTGTCACTGGCGGCGGGATTCGGGCCGATGCCAGCCATGAGCTTGCGAGCCATCGGCTACGGCGCGGGCGCCCGCGAGTTGCCAGGCAGGCCTAACGTGCTCCGCGTGCTGGTGGGCGAGGACACCCGCGCGCCTGAGGCTACGCTGATTTCCGTCCTCGAGGCCAACGTGGACGATTCCACCCCGGAGGTGCTGGCCTACGCGTTGGAGCGGCTCCTCGAAGCCGGTGCGCTGGACGCAACCTTGGAGCCGCTCCATATGAAGAAGGGCCGGCCGGGCCTGCTGCTGCGCGTGCTCGCCCGCCCGGAGGACCAGGAGAGGCTGGCGGCGATCGTCTTCGCCGAAACTTCCACGCTCGGCCTGCGCATCTACCGCGCCGAGCGGCGCGTGCGGGCCCGCCACAGCGTCGAGGTCGAGATACCCGAAGGCAAGGTGCGCATCAAAGTATGCGAGGACGGCCGCTTCGCGCCCGAGTACGAGGACTGCCGGCGCCTGGCGGCGGCCTCGGGCAAGCCCTTGCGCGACATCCTGATGGAAGCTACGCTGGCTTACTGGAAGAACCGATGAAGAAGTACTACCTCACCACGCCCATTTATTACGTGAACGCGGCGCCGCACCTGGGCACCGCTTACACCACCATCGCCGCCGACACGATCCGCAACTTCAAGCGCATGCAGGGCTACTACGCGGTGCTCACCACTGGCAGCGACGAGCACGGCCAGAACGTCGAGCGCGCGGCCCGCGCCGCAGGGATGTCCCCCTACCAATACGCCACTCTTATCCAGGCCGAATTCCGTCGCCAGTGGGAACGCCTGGGCTTGCACATTGACCGTTTCGAGCGCACCTCGGATCCCAAGCATCACCGCGCCGTCATTGACCTTTTCGAGCGCTGCCGCAAGAACGGCTATATTTACAAGGGCGCTTACTCGGGCCAGTACTGCTTCCGTTGCGAGCTTTATGTGGGCGACGCCGAACCCGGCGCTCTCTGCCCAGATTGCCACCGGCCCACCGAAACCGTCACCGAGGAGAATTACTTTTTCCGCCTTTCCGCTTTTCAGGACCGGCTCCTCCAGCTTTACCGCGAGCAGCCGGACTTCATCCGTCCTGAGTTCCGGCGTAACGAGGTGGTCTCGTTCGTCAGCCAGGGCCTGAACGACCTCTCCATCACGCGCACCAACATCCAGTGGGGCATCCCCGCCCCGGTCGAGGGCCATCACGTCTTCTACGTCTGGTTCGACGCCTTGATCGCCTACATGAGCGCGGTGGAGGGCGAGGACCTCTGGCCGGCGGACCTGCACCTGATCGGCAAGGACATCCTGCGTTTCCACGCCGTGTACTGGCCCGCGTTCCTGATGGCCGCCGCGTTGCCGCTGCCCCGGCAGATTTTCGCTCACGGCTGGATCCTGGTCGAGCAGGACAAGATGTCGAAATCGCGCGGCAACATCGTTCGCCCCGACCCCATCCGCCAAGTTCTGGGGGTGGACGGCCTGCGCTACTTCCTGCTGCGCGAGATCACCTTCGGCCAGGACGGCAGCTTCAGCTACGACGCGCTAGTGACGCGCTACAACGCCGACCTCGCCAACGGCCTGGGCAATCTCGCCAGCCGCACGCTGACCATGATCCGGCAGTACACGGACGGCGCCATCCCTGATGGCCGCCGCGGCGCCGGGGCCCTGGCCGGCATCGCTGCCGACGCGATCCGCAACACCCTGGCGGCCTTCGAAAATTTCGAATTCTCGCGCGGCCTGGAGGCCGTCTGGAGCATGCTTTCCGCCGCCGACAAATTCCTGGTGGAGCGCGCACCGTGGACGCTGGCGCGCAGCCAGCAGGCAGGCGCGCAGGAGCAGCTCGCCGAAACGCTTTACGCCGCGGCCGAGATCCTGCGCATCGCCGCGGTGCTGCTGGCCCCCGCCTTGCCCTCGTCAGCCTCTGCTCTCTGGCGGCAACTCGGCATGCCGGGTGAGCTGGAGCAGCAGCGTTTCGAGGACCTCGCTTGGGGTCAGCTCGCGCCTGGCCAGCGCATCGGTGGCAGGAGGAGAGGGCGCGGGACGCTGAGGCG
>JBMFPL010000158.1:0-7821 GCA_049969115.1 Bryobacteraceae bacterium
CAACATTCCCGGGGCGCTGTTCCGGGCATTGGGCGCATTCGCGCTGCGCGACGTCAATCTGACCAAGATCGAATCGCGGCCGCTGCGTGGCAAGCCTTGGGAATATTTGTTCTACGTGGACTTGGTCGGACACCTGGACGAACCACGAGTGCGCAACGCCCTCAGCCACCTGGCTGAGATGGCCGATTTCCTGCGTGTGCTCGGCTGCTACCGGCGGGGCGAATGAGCGCGGCAGCTGGTGCCGGCCGGCCCTTACGCGCGTCTCAAAATTGCAGTTGCAACGAGAACTGCCAGGAACGCGGGGGCTCCTGGGCGGTCACCGTCCCGAACGCGGTGCTGGTCGGAGTGGTGTTCGGCGAGCGCAGCACCACCTCGTTGAGTGCGTTGAAGGTGTCCGCGCGAAAGATCATGGACGCCTTCTCGTGCAGCCGGAAGGTCTTGCGCGCCGAGAAGTCCCAGCGGCGCTGCGAATCGGTGCGGATGTTGGAGTAGCGCAACGGCGCCGTTCGCACGTTCCAAGCCAACTGCTGGCGGCTGTCGCGGTTGAACACCTCGGTGTTGAACCACCGGTCAGTGTTGCGCTTGTCGGAAGGCAACCGGATCAGCCGGGTGTCGCCGATGAACAGGGCTTGCCCGAATCCCAGCGGCACACCACTCTGCCTCTGGTAGACGCCGCTCAACTGCCAGCCGCCGAGCAAGAAGTTCAGCGCCGGATGCCACTGCGAACCCCACTTGCGGCCCCTGCCAAAGGGCAACTCCCAAATGCCGCTGCCGGTGAGCCGGTGAGCGCGGTCAATAGTGGAAAGCGCTTCGTAAGGCATGGGATCGAAGGCGTTGAGGAACTCGATGGCCTCCATCGCCTTTGACCAGGTGTAGGCGATCTGTAACGTGTAGCCCTTGGAAAAACGCTTTTCCATGCGGGTCTGCAACGAGTGGTACCACGAGTAACCCGCCGGATCATCGTACTCCACGCTGCTGAAGTGCGGGTACTGGGTGAGCAACTGCGCGCGTGTGATGGTCGAGCTGGTGAACTGCGGGTGCAGCCCATAGAAGGGGCTGGGGAAGTTGGCGCTCAGGAAATCAATCGTCGCCTGATCGCGATATGGCAGCGTGCTGTAGTACTGCTTGGGCGTAAAGCTCAGGTTGCGGGTGACGCCCACCCGCGTGGTGCGGTTGCCCACGTAGGAAGCTTCCAAAACGTGGCCGCCCGGAAGCTCGCGCTGGAAGCCGAGTGACCAGCGCTGCGCATAAGGCGCCTTGCGGTTCTTGGCGAAGAACGCAGTGGCCTGACCCAGCGTGGTCTCCAGGCCGCCCGCCGCGCCGAGCACGGGAAGCAGGCCATTGGGCAAGGGATTGTCCAGGGTGGCCACCCAGGTCAGCCCATTGTCGTTGGAAGCCACGATGGGGGTGGTGCGGCTGAAGCCGGAAAGAATCGAGTTGGTGCGTAGGATGCCGATCGAGCTGTAGAAAATGCCGTAACCGCCGCGGAAAACCGTCTTCGGATCGAGCTGGTAGGCGAGGCCGACGCGTGGCATCCACAACAGCGCCTGGCCGCTCCAGTACTCGCGCGGGTTGCCGCCCACCCCGGCGAAGGTCACGCCGCCCTTGACCTTGAACTGGCTCACCGGCAGCTCGGGGATGGGTCTTTGCGCGTAGCGGGCCACGGCCGCTGGCTCGATCGGGTTCGGACTCACCGCGTCGAACTGCGTCACCGAGCGATTGAAGCGCTCCGTGATGGGGGATTCATGCTCTACGCGCAGCCCGAGATTGAGCGTCAGCCGGCGTGTGGCCTTCCAGTCATCGTGCACGTAGAAAGCGAAGTACTTGTCCTGCTCGGCGTAACTGCCGGTAAGCGACATGCTGCCGCCGGGAATGCCGGCCAGCAGGGCGATCATCTCGGCCCCCACCGGGGGCGCGGGGCTGTTGTCCAGCGGGCCGCGGGCCCAGTAGTTGCTGAAGCTCAGATCGGGGGAAACGGCGGTAGGAAAGCGGTTGCGGAACTCGCGAAAGACCGTGATTTCCGGACCGAACCGAACGTTGTGGTCACCCTTCAGCCAGATGAAGTTGCCTACCGCGCTGTGGCTGATCGAAGCCGTGACGCCGTCGCCCGACTCCCAGTTGCTGATGGTAGAAAGCGAGCCCACGCTGATGCGCGGGATGGTAGCCAGCCTGCGATCCACCAAGTTTGCCAGGTTTTGCGAGAAGCCGAGCGAAGTCAGGTCAAAGCCACGGCTGACGCGCCGCTCGGGGAATTCCTGCTGGGCCACGCCGTAACGGAAGTTCAGCACCAGGCCGGGTGAGAACATGTGCACGTCATCCAGCGCGATGCCGCGATTGATGCGGTTCAGGATGATCCCGGCCACGTCGTTGCCGAACAGGCGGTTCTTGTCCTCCTCCCAGAAGTCCCGATGGAAGCGGATGAACATGCGGTTCTTCTCGCTGAAAGCATGATCGAACCGGCCGATCGTCGTCCAGTAATCCTCCTTGGCCGGCTTGGAGAAAAAGAAATTGTTGCGCCCGTCGGCCGTGCCCGGCTGGTTCGGCAGCGGGTAAAGCGCAAGGATCTTTTTGGCTACGGGATGGATGCGGTTGGCGGGGAAGATATTGCCCGGCAACGGCTGCCGGCTGTAGCGCCCGCCCGAGGCCACAGCGATCGTCGCCGGGTCGTAGAGCTGGTAGTTGCTGCCTAACTTGAGCAGATCGGAGAAATCGCCGTTGCGCCAGTTCTCGCGCGGCACGGTCGAGATCATGGAACCGCCCACGTTGGGATCGCCAAACTTGTTGGCTTCCCAGGTGAAGAACCAAAACGTGCGATTTTTCCCGTTGTACAGCCTGGGCAGATAGACGGGACCGCCGCCGGCCAGCCCGTAGCGGTTATCCGTGTAAGGCGGGATCCTCTGTTCGGAACGGTTCTGGTAAATGGTCGGGCAGTCGAAAGCGGAATTGCGCAGCCACCACCAAGCCTGCCCGTGCAGTGTGTTGGTGCCGCCTTTGGTGCTCACGTTCACCAACGCTCCCAGCGTGCGGCCGACGGAGGCGTCGAAGGAAGAAGTCTGCACCTTGAATTCGGAGACGGACGCGGTGGGCGGCGAGAAGGCCACGCGCGGGCTGGTGCCATCCGAGTACACGTTGGGCACGCCGTCAATGGTGAAGAAGTTGCCGTAGTTGCCGCTCCCGTCAGTGGAGAACTGGGAGGGCGCGTTGTTGAAGGGCGCCTTGCGCAGGCGCATGTCGGTCCCGTTGACCGTGCCTGGCGCCAGGTGCACCAAGTCCATGGCGTTGCCCGCGAACAGGGGCAGTTCGGTGATGCGGCGCTCGTCCACCACCTGTCCGAGCGTAGCCTCTGCCGTCTGGAGCAGCGGCGTCTCCGCGGTCACTTGCACGGCCTCACTGACATCGCCAAGGGCCATCTGGATGTTCAGTTCCACGCTGTCGTTGACGCGGATCTGGACGTTCTCGCGCACGAACTTCTTGAAGCCGGCCTGCTCGGCCGTCACCGTGTAGACACCGGGCACCAGGAAAGGCAGGGCGTAGTTACCGGCCTCGTTGGAACGGGTCGAGGCCACCACGCCAGTCGCCACGTTGGTGGCACGGATCTCCGCGCCGGGGACGAACGCCCCGCTGGGATCGGTGACACGACCCACCAGCGCGCCGCGAGCATCGGCGGTCTGGGCCGGCGCGTTCAGCGCCAGCAACGCGAACACGACCAATGCCCCAGCCATGATGCGAAACAGCATTTTGACCCTCCTTTTGCTCCTCGGATCCGGGGATTCGCATCCTCGAATGAGTGTGATTATACTCGCATTAGCCGCCAGTTGGCTAGAGGTGAGCTTTATGAAAAGGACCGCATGCACGCGCCGCCGCTGGCTGGCCACCACGGCGACGGCTATGCTCCCCAAGGCCGCACCAGGCGAGCGCAACATCCGCTGGGCCCTGGGAATGGTCACCTGGGTGGTTCGCGCGCAGCGCGAAAAACGGCCGCTCCGGTGGGACGAAATCCTCGCCGACATCGCCCAGGCAAGGTTCGAAGGGCTGGAAGTTTACACGCAGAACACACTGCCGCTCAGCGACGAGAACATGGAGGCGCTGGGACGTCTGCTCGAGCCCAAGTACAGGCTGGCGCTCTCGGGTATCTACTGGGCGGATCGCTTCCATCTGGAGGCCGAGCACGACCGCATCCGCCGCGAGTGCCACCGCTTCCTCGGCTACCTGAAACGCTTCGGCTCCGACCGCCTGATCATCGGCCCGCCGGGTCCGGAGGTGGAAGACGAACGTCGCGCCATTTCCACCATGGCCCGGATCATGAACGAAGTGGGCAAGATCGCCCTGGAACAGTATGGGATCAAGGCCGCGGTTCATCCCCACCTCGCCAGCCTCATCGAGAATCCCCGGCAGATCGCGCAGCTCATGGCGGAGACCGATCCGCGGTACTTCAATCTTGCGCCGGACACCGCCCAGTTATGGATGGGCGGCGGTGACCCGGTGCGCATGTTCGAGGAATACAGGCAGCGGCTGGTCTACATCCACTACAAAGACGTGCGCGGCTATCACCGCGGCCTGAGAAGCTACCTGGACCACGTCGTCGAGCTGGGCCAGGGCGTCGTTGATTTCCCGGCGCTCCACCGCATTCTGAGGGAAATCCGCTACCGCGGATGGATCACCATTGACCTGGACAACGCCCGCGTCTCGCCGCTGCACAGCGCGCGGGTGCAGCGCGACTACATCGATCGCGTCCTGGCGCCGATTTACTGCTGAGTAGCGGCGCCGCCCGGCCGCCGCCGGGTGGCCGCATCCTCGGTTGGGGACGATTAGCTGCGGCGGCTGCCCTTGATGACGCCCTGGCTGTTGGGGCCTTTCCAAGTGCCTTCGAGGGTGTCTCCGGTGACCTTCGCCTCCACCGTGTAGACATCGCCCTCGATGCGCACCTTGAACGTAAGGACGCCGTTTTCGAAGCGCGGCTCCTCCATCACATATTCGCCGGGCGCGCCGCTGATGGTCCCGCTGAGCTTGCCTCCCTCTTCTTTGACGACCACAGCCCAGGTGTACTGGCTGCCATCGGGGCTGTCGGAGACGCACTGCCAGGTTCCCACCACCGGCTTCTCGCCAGCAATCAGAAGGGAAGCGATCAGAAGGCTCAACAGCACAAGGGAAAAGATCCGCATGGAACGAAACCTCGTTGGCATGATGACGGTGACTGTGTTGTATGATAGCATCCCGTCCGGTAATGACGGAGGGCGCCATGCGATTGCTGACTGTGGCCGTAACGTTGCTCGTGGCGGCGGGCACGGCCGTCGCCCAGCGGCAAAGATTCACCATCAACACCGAGACGCCGGAAGGGCAGTTGCTCCAGCAGATCGGCGAACAGGAAGATCCGGCCAAGAAGCTGGCCTTGCTGGAAAAGTTCGTCGCCGAGTACCCCAAGCACGAAGCGATTCCCTGGGTATGGGCGAGCATGGTCCGGGTGGCGGCCAAAGCCAACCAGCTCGACAAGGCGCTGGAGGCGGGCGAGAAAGCGCTGGCTCTGGATCCCGAGGATCTGGAGACGGCGCACGAAGCCCTCAAGGCCGCGGCAGCCAAGAAGGATCCCGCCACCTTGATCGCCTGGGCGGGCAAGGTGTCCGCGGCGGCGCGCAAGGTAGCAGCCACGCCCAAGCCCAAGGAAGAGGACCAGGTGGAGGACTGGAAAACGGCGGTGGATTTCGCCAAACAGCTCGATGTCTACACCGAATACACGCTGTACGCGCTCGCCCTGCAAAGCCCCGATCCCAAGGAGCGCATCATGCTAATCGAGGCGTTGGAGAAACAGAATCCGGATAGCCAGTACCTCCCCCAGATCGCCAACCTGCGCTTCATTGCTTACCTTCAGGCCGGCCAACACGAGAAGGCCGTAGCTCTGGCGGAGAAAGTGCTCGAAAAGGACCAGAGCAACGAGGACATGCTACTGGCCGTGGCCGACAGCTACCGCCATCAAAAGAAGGATCCCGATAGGGTGCTGGCCTATTGCGCGAAGGCGCTGGAGCTTGTGGCCACCAAGCCCAAACCCGAAGGCGTGGACCCCCAGGCGTGGGAGACCCGCAAGAAGCAGATCAGCGGGCGCGCACACTATCTGGCCGGCCTCACGCACGCTGCGCGCAACAACTGGGGGGAGGCCGACAAGGAGCTCCGGGCCGCCTTGCCCGGCATCGCCGACAATCCTCTGATGAACGCCGAGGCGCTGTTCTATCTCGGGCTGGCGAATTTCCGGCTGGGCGAGAAAGATTGCGAACCCTCGCGCATTCTGGACGCGGTCAATTTCACCAAGCAATCGGCCGCTATCAAGAGCCCTTACCAGGCCCCCGCCCGCCAGAATCTCAAGGCCTTCCAGGCCAAGTGCGTGTTGCGATGAATATCCTGGTTCCCAATCTCGGTTCGACCTCGCTGAAGTACCAGATCCTGGAGATGCCCGCCGAGCGCGTGCTGGCGCGTGGACGCTTCGAGCGCGTGAGCGACTATCGCGAAGCTATCGCGCGCATCCCGACCGCCGATCCGAAAGTGGACGCGGTGGGCTTCAAGACCGTGCTGGCGGGACCGCGCTACCGCGGCACCTTCCTGATCGATGGGGACGTGATCGCGGCCATGGAGGAATACCTGCCGGCAGCCCCGGCCCACAACGCGATCTACCTGGCCGCCATCCGCGCCTTCTCGGAAGCCATGCCCGGCGTGCCGCTGGTGGCCGCTTTCGAAACCGAATTCCACGTCACCATGCCCGAGTACGCCGCCCGCTACGGCGTGCCCGCGGAGTGGCGTGAAACCTACGGCATCCGCCGCTACGGGTTCCACGGCGCATCGCACCAGTACGTCAGCGAGCGCGTGCCCGAGCTGCTGGGACGCCCGCGGGAAAGCCTGCGGCTGGTGAGCTGCCATCTGGGCGGCAGCTCCTCGATCTGCGCCATCGAGGGCGGCCGCTCGGTCGACACCACGATGGGATTTTCGCCGCAATCCGGGCTCGAGAACGCTACCCGTCACGGCGACCTCGACGTCTTCGCCGTACTCTACATGATGGAGCGCCGCGGCTGGACGATCGCCGAGGTTCGCCAGCAGCTCGCGCGCAAGGGCGGGCTGGCGGGCCTGTCCGGCATTCCGGGCGGCGACGTCCGTGACCTGGAGGCCGCCGCCGCGCAGGGAAACCAGGATGCCGCCCTGGCACTGGAGGTTTTCGCCTACCAGGTGCGCAAGACTATCGGCGCCTATGCGGCTGCAATGGGCGGCCTGGATGCGGTGGCGTTCACCGGCGGCATCGGCGAGAACTCGGCGCGGCTGCGCGCGCGTTGCTGCGAACGGCTGGAGTTCCTCGGTGTCCGCCTGGATCCGGCGCGCAACGAGCAAGGCTCTGGCGACCGCGTGGTGTCGGCCGACGACTCGCGCGTGGCCGTGATCGCCCTGGCTACCAACGAGGAGTTGATCGTGGCTCGCCGCGCCTACAGGCTGCTGGCGGGCGGCGGCTGAAACGGACCGCGCCGTTCGTCGCCTCCAGGCGCCGCGGGCGCCACAGATGCGGGCCTTTCCGGGGCGCAAGTCAGCCGTGGCGATCTGCACCCAGGCCGTGATCTGGCGGCCTGGCTGGGGGAGGCCCCTAAGATTTGAAGCAGACACTCGATGCGGCGCGCCGGGAATTCCAGCCCCAGCACCCGAAAATTGCTTCCAGACCGCTGTTCGGCCTAGCGTGAATTTTGCTTCCGTTGTAGGATAGAAGCACTGCACCGTCAGGGCAGGGCAGGATCCCATGGATCTCTACGAAGCCATCCGGGCGCTGCACGAAGAAAAGAAAAAGATCGATCGGTT
>JBMFPL010000159.1:0-7743 GCA_049969115.1 Bryobacteraceae bacterium
TCCGTGGTGCCCACGGTGAGAGTGCGATGACCATGAACTCGCAGGTGGTAGCGCAGGCCGGCGAGTGGCGGCCGCGGCACAGCCCGTGGCTGGTGGCTGCCTCGGTGGTGCTGCCCACGTTCATGGAGGTGCTCGACACGACTATCGTGACGGTGGCGCTGCCGCACATCGCAGGCAGCATGGCGGCCACCAACTCCGAGGCCACCTGGACGCTCACCAGCTACCTGGTAGCCAACGGGGTGGTGGTCCCTATCAGCGCCTGGCTGGCGCTGCGTTTCGGCCGCAAGCGCCTCATCATGCTTTGCACAGCCTCGTTTGTCGCCAGCTCGATGCTCTGCGGGCTGGCGCCGGCCCTGACGTTTCTGGTGCTCGCGCGCGTGTTCCAGGGCTTCGGCGGCGGGGCCATGGTGCCCCTGGCTCAGGCCGTTCTGCTCGAGAGTTTTCCGCCTGAAAAGCGCGGGCTCTCGATGGCCATGTTCGGGCTGGTGATCGTGCTGGCGCCCGTGATCGGCCCGATCTTCGGCGGGTGGCTCACGGACAATTATTCCTGGCGTTGGGCTTTCTATATCAACCTGCCTGTGGGGCTGCTGGCGCTGCTGCTCATGGCTCGCTATCTGGAAGATCCGCCGTGGATCGCGGAAGGCCGCGCGGGGCGCCTGGACAAGTGGGGACTGGCGTTCCTGATCGTGTGGGTGGGCGCGTTGCAGGTGGTGCTGGACAAGGGGCAGGACGAAGACTGGTTCGCCAGCCCGCTCATCACACGCCTGACGCTGGTCACCGTGGCTGGCCTGATCGCTTTTCTGGTGCAGGAGCTGCGGGCACGCGAGCCGGTGGTGGACTTGCGTGTGTTCCGCGACAACAACTTTGCGGTCTCCGCTGTCACCATAGCGCTGGTCAGCGGAGCCATGTACGCTTCGGTGACCCTGCTGCCGCAATTCATGCAGACTCTACTTAATTACACAGCGGAGCATAGCGGTTGGGCGATCGCCCCGCGCGGTTTGGGCGCCTTCGTGGGCCTGCCGCTGGCCGGGCTGCTGCTGACGCGGGTGGACGGCCGCAAGCTGATCGCCTTCGGGCTGTGCATGTTCGCCCTCAGCAATTACCTGCTGGGCAACCTCACGCTGGAAACCACGATCGGCAGCGTCGGCCGGGCTAACGTATTGCAAGGGTTCAGCATGGGGTTCATTTTCGTCCCGCTCTCGACGCTGGCCGTGGCGCGTCTGCGCAACGAGCAGATGGGCAACGCCACCTCGATCTTCAACCTGGTGCGTAACGTGGGCGGCAGCATCGGTATTTCGCTGTGGACTACTTATCTGGTGCGCGGCGCGCAGCGTGTGCAGGCCAATCTCGTACACCGGCTGACTCCGTACGATCCCGCGTATCAGCAGTTCCTGGCCGGGTTGCAGGCGGCTTTGAGCCGGATTGCGGGCACAGCGCAGGCGCAACACCAGGCTTACGGCGCCATTTACGGGATCCTGTTGCAGCAGGCCACGCTGGTGTCCTTTGCCAACACGTACCGCTGGTTAGTAATCGCCGTTCTGTTGTGCCTGCCGGCGGCCTTCCTGCTGAAGAAGGTCGCGACGCGCACCGCCGGCATCGGGCTGCACTAGAGGCGCGGCGGAAGCGGTTCGAAGCGGCCGTCGCCGTGAAGGTAGTAACGCCGCCCGCGCCAGGTAATGGTCTTGCCGAAAAAGCCCGCGAGCCAGAAGGCGAAACTGAGCAGGTCTTCCACAGGCAGCAGGAACCAGCTCCGGCGCAGCAGAGGGTCACGCAGCACTTTGTGGCCTGTGGCCCAGGCTACGGCAACGCGACCGGCCAAGGCAGCCGCGGCCAGCGGCCACGCTTTCGCGCAAAGCAGCAAGGAGAGCAAGGCGAGCGGCAACGGGTAAGTGAAAAGCTGGCCGGCGTAGCCCCAGGGTCGCGAGCGCCGCGTGGACCGCATCCAGCGCAGCCGGTGGCGGAAGTTTTCTCTCCAGCGATGGCTGCCGATGTGGTGCTCGATCAGGTTATGCGAGAGGATCACCCGCCAGCCGGCTTCCGCGACCAGCCGGCCCATGACGAAGTCCTCGGCCAAATACTCGGCGAGTCGCTCGACGCCGCCGATCGCCTCGAGCGCCTGCCTGCGCGCCACGATGGTGGGCCCCACCGCAAAGCGGACGCCTTCCACCAGGCGCACGGTCAGAAGACCGGCCAGAAAATCCGTGTTCATGCCCAGCGCCTCCAGCCGCGACCAAAAGCTGGGACCAGGCACGGCACGGTACGGGCAGGTGGCCAGGCCCAGGCGCGGGTCCTCGAATTCGGCCGCCATGGCGCGGAGCGTCCCGGGAGCGATGCGCGTGTCGCTGTCAGCCATCACGATCAGGTCGTAGCGGGCCTCAGCCAGCATGCAGGCCAGGCTGAAAACCTTCGCGTTAGGATAGGGAGGCTCGCCGGTCACCAGGAGCCTGGCTGGTACGCCGGGGTACTCGGCGCTTACTCGCTGGAAGACGGTGCGTGCGGGATCTTCCGCACTGCGCACGGCCGCCAGTATCTCGAACCGGGGATAATCCTGGCGGAAGTAACTGCGCAAGTTTTCCTCCAGGCCCTCGTCGGCGCCCGCCAGCGGCCGCAGGACACTTACCGGAGGAAACTTCTGGCCCGCGGGCCGGGGCTGGCGCAGGTAGTTCCGGACGGCGAGCAGCACTAGGAGGCAGTAACCGACGGCCCCGGCGGTCAGCGCCAGGGCGGCCGCGCCCAGCATGGCGGTTACTCGACGGGCGTCTTTTCCTCGATCAAACGCCTGATTTCGGCCAGGAACTCTTCCACCGCGCGCGACCCCTGATCGCCATGCCGCCGGTTGCGCACCGCGACCGTCCCCGCCGCCGCTTCCCGGTCGCCCACAACGAGCATATAGGGAATCTTCTGAAGCTGAGCCTCGCGGATCTTGAAGTTCACCTTCTCGTTGCGTTCGTCCACGGCGGCGCGCACTCCCGCCTGCTTCAAGCGCGCGGCCAGCTCGCGCGCGTAGGGGATCTGCCGGTCCGTGATGGGTAGCACGATGGCCTGTACGGGCGCCAGCCACACCGGAAAAGCGCCCGCGTAATGTTCGATGAGGATCCCGAAGAAGCGCTCCAGCGAACCGAAAAGCGCGCGGTGAACCATGAGCGGCTGGTGCGGCTTGCCGTCCTCGCCGATGTAAGTGAGCTCGAAGCGCCGCGGCAGCGTGAAATCGAATTGGATGGTGGAAAGCTGCCAGAGGCGGCCGATGGCGTCCACCAGCTTGACGTCAATCTTGGGACCGTAAAAGGCGGCTTCATCGGGGACGACTTTCACTTTCAGGCCCAGCCGGTCGGAGGCGTTCTTCAGGGCGGATTCGGCCAGCGCCCACTGCTCGGGCGCGCCGTCGTACTTGCCGGAAGCGCCGCCATCCCAGGTGGAAAGGTCGGCCTCGTAGCGGTCGAAGCCGAAGGTGCGCAGCACGTGCAAAGCGAAGTCCAGGCAGCCTGCGATCTCGTCCTCGATCTGCTCGGGGGTACAGAAAATATGGGCGTCGTCCTGGGTGAAGCCGCGCACGCGCAACAGGCCATGCATCACGCCGGAGCGTTCGTAGCGGTATACGGTTCCTAGTTCGGCCAGGCGGATGGGCAGTTCCCGGTAACTGCGCAGCTTGTTCTTGTAAATGAGAATGTGGAATGGGCAGTTCATGGGTTTGAGCTGGTATTCGGCATCGTCCAGCTCCATGCGCCGGAACATATTTTCGGCGTAAAAGTCGTAATGCCCCGAAATCTTCCACAATTCGGCCCGCGCCACGTGCGGGGTATAGACCAGCGAGTAACCCCGTTCCGCATACTGGTCCCGCATCCAGTCCTCCAGCGCGCGCCGCACAATGGCGCCTTTGGGATGGAAGAAGACCAGGCCGGGGCCGGCCACCTCCTGGATGCTGAACAGATCCAGTTCCTGGCCCAGCTTGCGGTGGTCCCGCTTGCGCGCCTCTTCCAGTTGCTTGAGATACTCGTCGAGTTCCTTCTGGGTGAAAAAGGCAGTGCCGTAGATGCGCTGGAGCTGCCGGTTGCGCTCGTCGCCTTTCCAGTAAGCTCCGGCTACCGAGAGCAGCTTGAAGGCTTTGATCTTGCCGGTGGAGGGAACATGGGGACCGCGGCAAAAATCTACGAAATGCGGCCCCAGCGCGTATTCGCTGAACACCTCGCCGGCCCGCTCCTGGATCAGCTCCACCTTCATGTGCTCGCCCATGGCGGCGTAGCGGGCCAGTCCTTCCTGCTTGGGCACCAGGCGGCGCTCGAAGGGAAGGTCGAGCTGCTGGAGCTCACGCATTTTGGCTTCGATCTTTTCCAGATCTTCGGCGGTGAAAGGCTCCTCGCGCTCGAAATCGTAATAGAAGCCGGTCTCGGTGGCGGGACCGATGCCCAGCCTGGTGCCGGGGTAGAGTTCGAGCACGGCGGCCGCCATCAGGTGCGCGGCAGAATGCCGGTAAACTTCCAGCGCCTCGGGATCCCTGGGCGTCAAGATCTGAAGCGCGGCATCGGATTCCAGCGGCCGCGTCAAGTCCACGAGTTCGCCATTGACGCGGGCCACGATGGCTTCCTCGGCCAGGCGCCGGCTGAGCGATCGGGCAATGTCAATGGGTCGGGTCCCCTTGGGCACGCGGAGACTACTGCCGTCGGGCAGGGTTACGGAGATTTCTTCCATAGGTGGATGAAACTTCAGGTTAACACAGCGCGCCCGGCAGATCCGCGCGCTGCTGCCGCAGGCGTGGCGGAACGATGGCCGTTGCTATAGTAGTTGAGAGCGGTCTTCGCCGCGCGATTCATGCAACCCGAACCCGCACCCGGCAACGGGCTGGATGACGCCGTGCTCGTGCGCCAGGCCCAGGCAGGCGACGCCGAGGCGTTCGCTGCCCTGGTGGCCCGCCACGAAAAGAGCATCTTCCGGCTGGCTCGCAACATCACACAGAATGTGGAAGATGCCGAGGACGTCCTCCAGGAGACTTTCCTGAAGGCCTACGAGCACCTGGACGAGTTCCGGGGCGATTCCAAGTTTTACACCTGGCTGGTGCGGATTGCGGTCAATCAGGCCCTGATGAAGCTTCGCAAGCGCAAAAGCGACCGCTCGGTGTCCCTGGACGAGACTTTCGACACCGGCGAGGACACGCTGGTGCGCGAGATCGCCGTATGGGCGGAGGATCCGGAGCGACTCTACTCGCAGGAGGAGCTGCGTCAGATCCTAGCCTCGGCGATCGAAAGCCTGCCGCCCATCTTCCGCGCGGTGTTCGCCCTGCGCGACCTTGAGGAACTGTCCACCGAAGAAACCGCGGAGATCCTGAACCTATCGGTGCCCGCAGTCAAGAGCCGGCTTTTGCGCGCCCGGCTGCGGCTGCGCGAGACTCTGACGCGTTACTTCAAGCGGAAGGGGGACGATGTCTTTGCTTACCTGTAAGGATTTTCTGAGAGAGCTCAACGATTACCTGGACGACGCCACCTCCCCCGGCCTGCGCCAGGAGATCGAAGCTCACCTGGCCGAATGTCCCAACTGCTGGGTCATCTGCGACACGACCAAAAAGACGCTGCGGATTTACAAAGGCACTGACCTGTACCCGCTGCCCGGTGACGTGCACCAGCGCCTGATGGAGGCCCTGCGCCGCAAGATGAGCGCCTCGAGGAACGGTTCCGTAGAGCCATCCCCGGAACGATCTTAGTCGCGCCTGTCGCTTGCGCCAGGCGGCGCCCCGGTGGTACGCTCGGCTGGTCGCCATGCGACAGCCCACGGTGGTCCTGGTCGAACCCGATGCCGCACTGAGGGCGGCGTGCGGAAAGCGCTGCGCGCAGAAGGTTACCGGGCCCTCGCCGTTTCTAATGCGCTCGCGGCGCTCCTGTTGTGCGCGACTCGCCAGGTAGATGCGGTGGTCACCGAACTGGAACTAGGGCTGCCGGATGCAGAGTTCCTGGCCAAAGCTCTGAAGGCGCGATTTCCGCATCTGGTGCTGATAGGCCTGTGCGCCCGCCTGCCCGAACGGCTGCCGGAAGGCATCACGCGCATGCTGCCCAAGCCGCTGGACCCGAAAGATCTGGTTGCCTGCCTGCGCGGCTTGCCTCCAGGCGGCTCCCAGAAAGGCGCCTGCATCCGTCGCGCCCGAGCCGCGGCGCGCCCGGGCTGGCGACGGGTGAGGCGCGATCACTCGCCCGCCGACACGCGCCAGCGGCGATCCACGCGTTCGATTTCGGCGAAGACCCGTTCGCCGGGGGCAAGGCGCAGCCGAACAAGCTGTCCCGAAGGCGCGCGCAATGCCAGCCTCAGCGCCTGTCCTTCAGGCGTCACGTCGGGCGCCTCCAGCGGTCGCACGCCGCCACGGAAGACCCGCAGGACAGTGAGGGTAAAAGCATCTCGCGCGGGTTCCACCGAGCTCGCCTCCACGTGCCACTGCGGCGGGATGCGCGGCCGCCTGACTGACTCCAGGTACTCCCAGTCCGGTTGGGGATCATAGCCGGTCCATTGCCGGAACTCCAGCGGGCGGGCTGCGACGTAGTTCACCAGCAGACCTGCCTTGCCGCGGTCCAGCGCCAGTTGCTGGGCGGCCTGGTCGAGCTGGAAGGGCTGCTGCGCGTGGAGCATCCACTGGTAAGTGGTCGGCGCGGGAGCACGCAGCTCGTCGGCCAGCACGATGAGGTCGGGCTTGATGAAGATCACGTGACGCAAGGCCCGCTCCAGCCGGCCCTCATAGGCCGCGGTGGCGTCGCCCAGCACGTAATCCATGCCTTCTTCGAACTGCCAGCGCACGATGCGCCCGCCGGGATCGGCCGAACGCGGTTTCTGTCCCTGCCGGTTCACCAGCACCGCGTTATGGGCGCGCGTGCTCCACACCCAGCCCCGGTGGAAGGGGCTGCCGTAAAGGTCGCGATAAACGCAGTTGACCAGCAGCGGCACGCCGTAAGCGTTCAGCGTGAAGGAATTGTGCGGATCCAAGCCGTGACTCCAGCGGCCCATGGAACTGGACTTGAACCGAAGCTGCACGTTTTCCGCCGCGCTCGACAGGGTCGTGTTGAGCACCGCCACGCCCGTCCCGCGAAAGACCTTCGAAGGAGGCAGGTCACTCGGGGGCTTGGGGGGCACGGGTTGCGGCGCGCCCCACAGGAAATCCAGCACCGGCTCGCCGATGCCTTCGGGGATGTCCCAGGCCTTGAGCCACCACACCCAGTATGGATTGCCCGTGCGCCGAACGAAGTAGTGCATGAAGCTCCAACTGCGGCCGGGAGGGCTGTACGAGAGGTCGCCGAAGCCGAGATCGGGCGAGCCCGGCGGCGCCGAATACAGTGCGTAGTCGCCAAAATGGGCGAAGAAGGGTTTCTTGAAGCCGTCAATGCCCAGTGCCACCCGGGCTACCTCCATCCACCAGGCAGCCTTGCTCATGTAGCCGGCGAAGTACGACAGGCCTTCGTGCCAGCCGCCGTCGTCATCGGACCAGACCGGATAAGCGGCAAAGAACTTGGTCACGGCGTACTCGAGAAAGCGGTCCGCTTCCGGAGTTTCGCCGAGCGTCGCGATCGCGTTCTCGCCCAGCTTGTGCCAGGTCCGGTTGCCGTGGCTGTTGTAAGGCTGGTTCAGGTGGCCCACGCCCTCGCGCACTTCACCGCTCTTCCAGGCGTCCATAGCCCGGCGCAGCAGGACCGCGCGGATGCGGGCCCGCTCCTGCTCGCTGAACATCGGCCAGGCCCAGTCATAGGCGCGCGCCAGCCGGTGAAGCATCGGCTT
>JBMFPL010000160.1:0-7743 GCA_049969115.1 Bryobacteraceae bacterium
GAGCTCGTCGCCCTCTGGGCCGAGATCGAGCGGGACGGGCGCGCAGCCGTGAGCGCTGCACGAGAACACGTTTTCCACTGTCTGCTGGCTGCCGCGCACGCGCACCGCCACGGCCGCCGCGACCCCAGCCCCCGAGGCATTCGCCGAAAACAGGCCCGGAGCTACGGCCGCGATCTCGAGCGGGATCTCCAGCCTCCTGCCTTCCTGCGTGGTGATGGTGGCCGTCGCCGGTCCCGCGCGCAGGCCAGCCGGAACGATCAAATTCACCTGTTCCGGGCTCACCATGCTGAGAAGCGCCGCTTTGGTCTCGCCGCCGCTATCTGTGATGCGGACTTCGACGCCGCCCAGAGCCGCTTGCGGCGGGCTTGCCACCTCCGATCGCGCCGCCAGGTGGTAGCCCGTCAGCGAAGCCCACGAATCGGGCGCCACCACGCCCGCCACAAAACTGGCGCCGTTGCGCACCACGCCGTTCTCAATCGGGTCGGCGATGCCGTTGCGGTTGGCGTCCGGGAAGCGCGTCAGGAAGATCTGCCGGAAGTCGTTGCCGTTGAAATCCTTCACCAGCTTGCCGCCGGCGTCGTAGGTCGGCACGCGCCGGTTGAAAGCCAGCAGCGAACCGTCGTGGGACCACACCAGCGCCTCGGGCGCTGGCAGCCGCGCGCCAAGAGGGGTCAGCCAGTAAGCAGCGCCGAACAGCGGGCCGGGTTTCACGCAGATCGCCGCCACGCCGTTGTCGCTGAGCACGGCGATCGAATTGCCGGAGGGATGCCAGCGCAAGCCACCCGCAGCGCCCGCGGGCAAAAAGGAAGCCTGGATGGGGCGTTTGGCGGGATCCGGATCCTGATCCGAACCCCGGGCGTCAATGATGAAGACCTGCCGCGAACCATCCAGCGCGGTGGCGTAGTAAGCGATCCGGGCGCCGTCGTGCGAGCCACGCACGATTCCCGCCGCCGGCGTGCGCGTGAGACGGCGGATGGTGATGCCGCGCGGAGGCTTCATGAAAGTCGTTTTGGTACCCGAATCGGAAGTGGTGATATCCACCGTTTCCGGGATGTCCACCACGAACAGCGAGCTGGTAATGGTCTTGCCGTCGGCCTCTACCACCTGCCCGATGAAGGCGCGCATCTGGCCACGCCGTCCCACCCAGGAGTCGTCCGCCGCGCGGATCAGGTCGCCGGGCCTGGCCACAGCCTGAGGCACCACTGGCACCAGGATCGCCACCCAGTGGGACACTCCTTTCGGCGCGCGCGGGTGCGGCTCCATGTAACCCACCGTACGCCCGTAATCTTGCAAGAGGAAGTCGTCGTAAGTGAAACCAATCCGGTTGCCGTCCAGGGTGTACTCGTGGCGGTGCGTGCCGCCGCGGTGCGCGCCCGGCGTGGTCACATCCGAGGTGACATCGCGGAAGTCCACGAAGCGCACGTCGCCCGCCCCGTCGCCGCGTACCACTGCACCCCTGCGGTTGCGGGTGCTGTAAAAACCGAGGATGGGCGTTTCCTCCAGCAACGGGCCGTGAATGAAGATCACCTCGTCGTCAATGTGGCTGAAAGACGCTGCGCCCACCCCGGGCGCCATGTTGACCGGGTCGAGCTTGTAAGCCGGTGCGTAAAGGATGTTTTCCAGCCCGGTCGAAACGCTGACTTTCATGATGCTGGTGCAGTTGCCGATGCCCGCGCCAAGCGTCTCGCGGGTGTCCACCACCAGGAAACGGTCGTCCCGGGAGAAGTTGTCGTTGTTGTCCAGCGCGTGGTTGATGGGGCTGAAGGTCAACTGCCACTCCAGGTTCTGCTGGGCCAGAACCACGGGAGCGTGACTGCGCGAGGCAAGCAGGAGCGCTACGGCGAGCAGGACCGCCGTGGTCAGGAAAACTCGTGTGAGGTTCATCGGACGCATCCTCGACTCCGGGTGAACTCCGAGGACCGCGGCAAGCGCCGCGGTCTTGGCTAGTATACTCCTGCACGCAGAAGAGCACAAGACCTTTCTGCCACTTTTCCCGTGCTTGCTGAATGCCCGTTGCCCGATGCCGCCCGGCCTCGGCGGCGCCCTTTCAGGCCAGTTCCTTCATCGCCACCGGATCCCAGCGGCAGATGCAGTTTTCGAAGTAGCTCTTGTTGGCCAGCAGCGCGGGACCCGCCGCGCGGAAACCGAAGGTCGCGTCCTCCACCACCGGCTTGCGCTCGCGCACCGCCGTCCAGAACACGCGGTGGTGCTCGACGTGGGCATCGTAGCCGGGAGGCGGGGCGAACCGGGTTTCCGTCTGGTCTCGCATGCGCTCCGGACTCGGCGGCAGCAGCGGATACTTCTTGCGGTACTCGGCCAGGATCCGCTCCTGGATCGCGCGCGGGAAAGTGGAGATCGTAAGCCCCGGTTCGGTTTCTTTGGGCGGCTTGGAGAGAACCACGGCAGGCCCGGTCTGGATGATGCCTTCGCTCCCGACAAAACGGAAGCCGAACTGCTCCTCCGCTACGCTGGCCTTGAAATTCACGCGCAGCGCCACGTTGAAGCCCGGGTAGTCCAGCAGGGCCAGCAGTACGTCGGGAACGTCGCGCCCGTCCTTCCAGTAACGCAAGCCGCCAGTTGCGAAAACCCGCGAGGGGCCCAGCGCGCCCGTCACCACGTGAAGGCCGGAGAACAAGTGCACGAGCAGATCGCCGCCGATGCCAGTGCCGTAGTCGCGATAGTTGCGCCACCGGAATAGCCGGATGGGTTCAAACGGGCGCTTGGGGGCGTCGCCCAGGAAGCGGTCCCAGTCAATGTTCTCCGGCGAGGCGTCCGGCGGGATGGTGTACTGCCAGGCGCCCAGGGCGGTGTTGCGATCCAGCCACGCCGCCACCATGTTCAACTCACCGATGGCGCCGGCCTTCACCAGCTCCCGCGCTTTCTGGTAGATCACCGAGGTCACGTACTGGCTGCCGACTTGCAGAATGCGACCCGTTCGCTTTTCGGCCTCGATGACGGCCCGGCCTTGCTCTAACTTCTGCACCATCGGCTTCTCGCAGTAGACGTCCTTGCCTGCTTCCAGCGCGTCAATGGTCTGGCGGGCGTGCCAGTGATCGGGCGTGGCGATGATCACCGCGTCCACGTCCGACCGCGCCAGGATTTCGCGGTAATCGCGGGTGGTGAAAATGCCCTTACCCCAAAGCTCGCGCGCCCGCTCGAGCCGGCCGTCGTAGACGTCGGCCACGGCCA
Organism: Bryobacteraceae bacterium; assembly: GCA_049969115.1. GTDB lineage: Bacteria > Acidobacteriota > Terriglobia > Bryobacterales > Bryobacteraceae > DTHT01. The sequence goes on from JBMFPL010000160.1 coordinate 3,190, forward strand.
CCAGGCGAGTACCGCCGACTGACAGCGCCATGCGGGCGTCTCCCATGCCCATGCCGCCCGCGCCGATCAGGGCAAACTGAATCTGGTCGTTAGCCGAGAACTCGCGCGCCGGCTGGGCCGGTACGGCTTGCCATGCGGCAGCAGAGGATTGCAGGAAGCTGCGACGGGTCACGTTCATGCTCCTTACTCTAGCGCGAAGCCCCTGGCGCGAGGTGCGGCTCCATCAGCTCGGTGCGGCTGCCATAGGGATCGTAGAGATTGGCCAGACGCCGGCCGTTGCGCCCCACACGCGGCCGGTAGCGCTCCTCGTCGGGCAGGCCGCGCTGGAGCAGTTTTCGCCACGCAGCCTCGATGTCCGGGACTTGCAGACAGATGTGCTGCATGGATCCGAGCTGTTGCCGGCTGGGCGGCTGCGAGGCGAGCATGTACTCGAGGTAGTCGCCGCGCCCGGGCATTTCCACGTTCACCCACCGCAGTTCCTTCTCCGTGGGGCCGCCGCGCCACGTCTCGCGGAATCCCAACAGGCCTTGGTAGAAGCTCGCCGCCTTCTCCCACTGCAACACCACCACACCGGCGTGCCACAGCCGCTCCGAAATCCGGTTCGCGCTGAGGAACTTCCCGCGCGTGGCGAGCTGGCGGCCGCCGGGCGCGTACTCGACGAACTCCAGCCGCGTTCCGCCGGGATCCTTGAGCCAGAAACCGGGGTTTCCGTCAGCGCGCGTTTCGACTGGTGCCGGCTTCAGCCCGTGCTCTTCCAGGTACCGGTGGAGGCGGCGCACGTCCCGGCACTGGATGGCAATGTGAGCGAGCCGCTCGTTCTGGCCGGGCGCCAGGCCGGGCAGCAACTCGATGAACTGCTCGTCGTTCACCTTGAGAAACACGCGTTCCAGTCTGCCGCCCGGGCTAGCGAGCTCGAAAGCTTCTTCCAATCCCAGCAAACCGGTGTAAAAACGGCGGGCCGCTTCGAGATCGCTAACACGGAAACCTGCCGAGGCCAGGCCGGCGATCGGCAATTCCGCCGCCAGCGACAACTGGCAGGCAACCAGAAGCCAGGCGTGGAGCCGCATTCTTCGATTGTAACTGCTCAGGGTCAGCGAGCTGCTGTAGTACGCTGGGAGTTTGGCCGTGAAGGAAGTCTCCACCCGTCAGGCGGCCGCCGTCGAGGTTGCGCGCGCACGCCGTGAGGCGCCCCGGCTGCGCCGATCCGAGTGGGTCCTGGCGGCCTACTTCGCCTACGTGGCCGTGCTGGCGCAGATGCTGCCCGTGCACCACCCGATCCCGCTGCTGGCCGTGGCAGTGAACATGGCGGTGATCAAGGGTCTGTTGCTGCTGGCGTGGGCCGAATCGCTCCGCGGCAACCCCCTATTCAGCGTACTGCGCGACTGGTACCCCGCGCCCTTGATGCTGCTGGCCTACCGCGAAATGGGTTGGCTCGCTCCCGTCCATCACACGCACGGACTCGAGCAGGCCTGGGTGATCTGGGACAGAAAGCTCCTGGGCGACTGGGGATTGCGCGCGCTGATCGAAGCCACCGGCCCTGTGTTGCCCTCCTTGCTCGAGCTGTCCTACCTTCTCGTATACTGCACGCCGCTATTCGCCGTCTTCATGCTTTACCTCTACCGGCGGCGCGAGCGCGTGGACAGCTTTCTGACGCTTTTCCTGCTGGCCATCTTGATCCCCTACGCGCTGTTTCCTTACTTCCCCTCCGAGCCGCCGCGTAGGGTTTTCCCGGGCGAGCTTTTCCCCGGCGTCGAGACCTGGTTCCGGCGGCTCAACTGGCTGCTGCTGGAAGGGCAGGGGATTCACACCAGCGTTTTCCCCAGCGCGCACGTGGCGGGGGGATTCGCAGCGGCCTTCGGCATGATGCGGTACCTGCCGGAGCACCCGTGGGTGGGGAGCTTCCTGCTGGTTCTGGCGGTGATGATCGCGACGGCAGTAGTTTACGGCCGTTATCATTACGCCGTGGATGCGCTGGCCGGTCTGGCGTGCACACTGATCGCCTTGCTCGTCGCGATCCTGATCGAGCGGCAGGCGTCCCGGCCGCGTGCCTGAGCCTACTTGTCGTCGGCGCTGCCCGACTTGGCGGAGCAGCAACTGCTGCTCGAGGAATCCGCCTTCGAGTCGCCGTTTTTGGACGCCTTGGCGTCGCCCTTGCCGTCGGCTTTGCGGGCGTAGTCGGTGATGTACCAGCCGCTGCCCTTGAAGTGGAAGGCGGGCGGGGAAAGCAGGCGCTCGACAGCGCCGCCACAACCCTCGTGCACGGTCAGCGGCTCGTCAGAGAACCTCTGCATGACCTCGAACACCTCACCACACCTTTTGCACTTGTATTCGTAAAGCGGCATAGTTACTGGCTCACCTCCTCGCTTTCCGTCCGGTCCGCCCGACCGGATGGACTCGACTGGCGCGGGCGCCCGGCCCGCTAACCTCTCAGGGCTCCCGCGCGGCGCCTGCCGCCTGCTGCGTGCCGGCCGCAGGACCGATCCGCCACGCGGTCGGCGGCCCGAGCGGCTTGCCCTTGGTCAGCACTTCGATGGCCTTTTCCAGCAGGCGATCCTCTTCCGGCTTCGGCGCCCGCTCGGTCTCGGGCGGGGCTGCCTCCTCCTCGGTCTCCGGGATCGGTTCGGATTCGATCACCTGCACGGTGGGAGTCACGCGCACGTCCTGGATGGCCTTTCCGCTAGGAGTGTAATATTTGGCCACCGCCAGGATGATGGCGCCCCCGTCATCCAGATTGACGGCCTTACGCACCGCCGCGTTTCCGAAGGTCGGCTCGCCCACGATCTCGGCGCGCTTGTGCTCGAGCAACGCTGCCGCGGCCACCTCTGCGCCCCCGGCCGTGCCCCGGTTGGTGATCACCACCATAGGCAGCTTCCAGACGGTTTTCTCAGGGTCCGCGCGGAATTCCTGCCGCTTGTATCGCTGCCCTTCCACGTAGGTTATGAGTCCCTTTTCCAGGAACAGGTTGGCCAGGGCCACGCCCTCTTCGACCGTGCCCGCGGCGCAGTTGCGCAAATCCAGCACCAGTTTCTGGGCGCCTTGCTTGAGCAGCTCGCGCAACCCTTCGGCTGCCTCAGCCGCCTTCCCCGGCGCGAGGGTGCTCACCTGGAGGTAACTGATCTGCCCTTCGAGCATCCGCCAGGTAAGACGCGGAAAGCGCACCGGCTCCCGAGTCAGCGTCAGCTTGCGCGGCTCCTGCTGACGCAGCGAAAGAACCGAAATCTCCACTGTCGTGCCGGGCTTGCCACGCAGCAGCATCTCGGCATAAGCCAGAGGCATGTCGCGCGTGGAAATGCCGCGAATGGTCTCGATCATGTCGCCCGTGACCAGGCCGGCGCGTGCCGCAGGCGACCCCGGCACCGTCCCAGCCACGCCCAGATAGCCATATTTCCACGACAGCAACAGCCCGACGTCGCCCCCCAGCGCGTCCTTGTTTTTCAAGTACTCCTTGTACTGCTCCGCGTTGAGGTAACTGGCGAACGGGTCAATGGCTTGCAACAGCCCGTTGATGGCGCCCAGCGTCACGCTTTTCAGGTCCGGCTCCTCCACGTAGTCGCTCTTGATCCGGTGCAGAACTTCGGTGAACACGCCCAGTTGCTTGTAAGGCGTGTCGGAGCCGGGCTTGTCCAGCACCGCGCCAATGAGCAGAAAGGCGGCCAGGCACGTGGAAAGCGCCAGGATAATCGTCCTCAGGCGGCGATGCATAAGCGGATGGCGCTGCTCCCAGTATAGCAGAGCGTGCCCTGGGAACCCGTGTTTCAAAAAGGCAGGATCACCTGAGTGCTTCCCCCCATCCCGCTGTACCAGCCGTAGCTTCGGGCCTCTTGCTCCCAACCTCAGCTCATGCAGATCCAGCGCAATTCCCGCGCCGGCTCGCCTGCTTGCCGGAGCATGCTTTCGTCCTTGCACATCTGAAACTCGGCCTTGAGCCATTGGTAGGCTACAGCCACGTGCCCTTCATCCCGGGCTCGGGCCGCTGCCCGGCGGGCCGGCATGGCCGCCAGAACCGCATCCCGCCGTTCCACGGCCCATTGTACGCCCGTCTCCAGCTCCGGCCAGGCTGCGGTCCTGTTGCGGGGGACATGGCGGGCGTGCCACTCCCTCCACGCAGGATCGAGGAACTGCTCGCGCAAGCCAGAGGGCATCACGAGTGAACCTGTGACCTCGTCGAGCGGGAAGAGCGCCCTCGCGGCCACCGGGCTTTGCAAGATCTCCCGCGTCTCGGATTGGCTCGAGTCCGGCAGTTCGGCGGCCCGCTCTGGAGTAGCGCCTGGCGCCGAGGCAGCCAGGGAGGCCAGGATCTCGCGCTCGCCTTCGCCGCGCCACTCGACACGGGCGCCCGGAAATGTTCCGGCCAGCACGCGAGCTCCCACCCCTTCGGGCGCCTGCTCGAGGCGCGTCGTCACGAGCGTCGAACTCCAGCCGCCCGGAATGCACTCCCATTGCTCCTCGCGCTCCAGCCCGTCGAGAACGATCAGCAACCGGCGCCCTGCACAAAGACGGCGCCGGCGCGTCGGCCACGAAACCTCCCGGAGCTTTCGCCATCGGGGCTGCCCT
>JBMFPL010000161.1:0-7718 GCA_049969115.1 Bryobacteraceae bacterium
AGGAAATCCACAACGCTCGAGCGGATCTCATCAAGTGGTCCTTCCCCTTCTGGGTGGGTAACATCGCGGTGCTCTCGGCTATCATGTTCGCCCTGCTGCGTGCGTACCCTTCCAAGTAGTTCCCCGCAGGCGGTAGTGAGGCCACAGGCTAGCCTTGCCAGCCGGTGCTGCGTCGCCGGGTCTGAGTGCCGCATCCGCCATGCTGCCACCGCGGCCGCTCCCAGAGCCCGAACGACGGGCCGGTTCGGGTTGCACTGCGACGGTTGTCGACCCAGCAGCCCATCCGTCCGGGGCTGGAACCTACCGGCTCGCAGGCGCGAGCAAGCCGGCGCCCGGGTTCCCGCGGCCTTTCTTGAAATTTGGAATTTGCCCGAAACTGCGGGTGGGGCCGTGCTCGCCGTCGCTCGGGCAGCTATACCAAGGCACCGTCACCTGCTGAGGGATGCGGACTACGACCGAGCGGAAGAGGACAAGTCGGTGTGCCACCAACCGTGTTAGCGGCAATTGGGGTGAACTGCGAGCGGTGCTGCGTGCTTGCGGCGGGCATCCCCCAGCAAGGGACGGAGGAGACGCACTGTCTGAACAGGCAGACACTCGTGGGCCAATGTAAGTAACCGTTCGGGGACAAACAAGGCGGGGCCTGATCGGGTTCGGCGTCGAGCGGGGACCGAGGGGCTCCGGGGGGCAGGTCTCGTCATCCCCGTCCGCGCCTGTAGCTGAGCTCGACGCCCATCTGCCGGGGATCGGGGGCATTGCAAATCCCCATCCCGCGCCCAGCCTGGCCAAAAGACCACAGGAACGTCCATGGGCCGAGCCCGTTGGCAGAATTTAGCAGGCGCAATCCACAAGGCAAACGGGCAGGGCGAGAGCTACAACAGAACAATCACCAAGTTACGCTATCAGCAGCAGGGACGGCACTGAGCGCTGGAGGCGCGGGTGGGAATCGAACCCACGTATGAAGGTTTTGCAGACCTTTGCCTTACCACTTGGCTACCGCGCCGCTTGCGGTTCCATTTTCAGCATACCGCGGCCGGCGGGCTTCGTCAATCGCTCGGCGCCTGCGGCAGCCAACATCAGTCGCCGGCTTCCGGTTCTGGCTCTTCGCGGGGCCCGTCGGGCGCGTCCGAAGGGGGCAGCCAGCGGGCGAGCTCCTGCTTGATGGCGAAGTACTCGGGCTTGTCCGCGAGGTTGTGCCATTCCAGCTCGTCGTTGAGGTGGTCGTAGAGTTCCTCGCCGCCGTCGCTGTAGCGGATGTAACGCCACCGCTCGCTGCGGACCGAGTGATTGCCGCGGAGGTAGGTGGTCACCGCAGGCGTTTCCCAGGCCGCCTGCGGGTTCCGCAACAGAGGCAGCAGGCTGGCGCCCTCCAAACCGTCCCTGCGCGGCAACTCGCATAACTCGATGAGCGTCGGGTAGATGTCCATGAGGCTCACGGGGCGCGTGCAACGGCTTCCCGGCCTGGTCAAGCCCCGCGCCGCCACCATGAGAACGTTGTGCGTCGCCTCTTCCCAGAGCGCGAATTTGCGCCAGTGAAGCTTCTGCCCCAGATGCCAGCCGTGGTCGCTCCACAAGACGACAATCGTATCGTTGGCGTTGGGCCCGTCCTCGAGCGCCTCCAGAACGCGCCCGACCTGCGCGTCCACGAAGCTGATGCAGGCAAGATAGGCTTGAACCGCCTTGCGCCACTGCCCGTACTGGATTACTTTCTTGTGGTCGCCTTCGGGCCTGGCGAACCTGCGACCCATGGGCGGTATGTCGTCCAGGTCGTCGTCTTTGACCATGGGCAGAGTAACCTTCTCTGCCGGATACATTTCGAAGTATTTTCCCGGAACGTACCAGGGTAAGTGGGGACGGACGAAACCTACGCCGATAAAGAAGGGGCGATCGTACCTGCGGCCAAGCTCGCGGCGCGCCCACTCGGCCACTTTCCAATCGCCCATCTGCTGATCCGGAACATTCAACGGTCCCCAGTCGAAGTGCCCTGTACCGGGGATTCCGTTGAGCGGCCGCCGGGCAGGCATGGGATCGGGCGGCTTGGTCTGCCCCTGCGAAGGGAAGTACTCCTGCCAGCTCACTGGATCGGGGAAGCCGCCGTGAAAAATCTAGCCGGCGCCCACCACGCGGTAGCCTTGCGCTATGAGGTGCTGCGGCAAAGTAACGGCGTTTTTCGAGGGCGAGGCCTTGCGGAAGGGCTGGCGGTTGTCGTAGACGCCGGAGGAGGAGGGACGCAGCCCGGTCAGCAGGGCGGCGCGCGAGGAATTGCAGAGCGGCGCCGCGCAGTGCGCATTGGTGAAGAGCAGGCCGCGAGCGGCGAGCCTGTCGAGGTTCGGCGTCTTGACATCGGGATGCCCGCTCAAACAGCCCACCCAGTCGTTCAGGTCGTCAATGGCGATGAAAAGCACGTTGCGCCGGCCTGCCGGGCGAGCCGCGCAGACGGCAGCGCCGGCCAGCGCGGCCAGGAATTCCCGTCGCGTTCCAGTCAGCATGACGCCACACAAGCATAGCACGGCCTGCCGCCAGCGCCACGTCTCGCTTCCGGGGGGCGCTTTACGATGGAAACCGAGAGACAACTTCTCGAGGTCGCGATTTTATGGACGAAAGCGATTTTGACGTCAAGAATGCAGTGCGGGCGAAGTATCAGGAGGCGGCACTGCGCGTTATCCAGGGCAGCGCATCCTGTTGTGGTCCGGCAACGGGCAAGGATCCGATTTGCGCCGATCTTTACGATCCATCCCAGACAGCCGGGCTGCCCGAGCAAGCAGTCCACGCCTCGCTGGGTTGCGGCAATCCTACCGCTCTGGCGGGACTCGAGCCCGGCGAAGTTGTGCTGGATCTGGGGTGCGGCGGCTTGGACGTCTTTCTGGCGGCGCAGCGCGTGGGCCCGTTGGGGAAAGTTTATGGCCTCGACATGACGGACGAGATGCTCGCCCTGGCGCGCGTGAACCAGCGCAAGGCGGGCGTGGAGAACGCCGAGTTCATCAAGGGCGAAATGGAGCGCTTCCCCTGCCGAACGATTCGGTGGACGTGATCATTTCCAACTGCGTCATCAACCTCTCGCCGGACAAGGAGCGAGTTTTGCGCGAGGCGTTCCGCGTGCTCAAGCCGGGTGGGCGGCTCGGGATTTCTGACGCGGTGGTGCGCGGCGATCCTCCCGCCGAGATTCGTCGCAGCATGGAGCTTTGGATCGGCTGCATTGCCAGTGCCCTGGAAGAATCCGAATACCGACGCAAGCTTGTGGCAGCGGGTTTCGAGGCGGTCAGCCTCCAGCCCACGCGCATCTACCGGGCCGAAGACGCCAGAGAATTTTTGGCGGCGGCTGGGCTGGACGCGGATGCCATAGCTCCCCAAGTAGATGGGCGGTTCATGAGTGCTTTCATCCGAGCGCGCAAACCTGCCGCAGCTAATCGTGGAGCCGCAACGCCCGGCGGGTGATGAGTAAACCGTGCTCTGCCGATTCGCGCGCGAGGCTCGTAACGCCCAGCCCGCCTGATGCGGCTACAATGGTGGGTTGATTCTCACTGTCACCATCAACCCGGCGATTGACCGTACCTTCACTACGGATCGGCTGGTATTCGAGGACCGAACCTATATCCTCGAAAGAACGGAGACCGCGGGCGGACGCGGCATCAATGCCTCACGCGTGTTGCACAGTTTCGGCGCGGCGACGCTCGCAGTGGCCACAGCGGGCGGTGAAAGCGGGCAGCGGTTCGAATGTTACTTACAGCAAGCCGGCTTCCCCTTCGAACTGGTCTCCATCGGCCGCGAGATCCGCACGAACCTGGCTATCACCGACCGGCAGGGGCTGACCATCAAGCTGAACGAACTCGGCCCCAAGCTCACCCCCGAGGAGGTTACGCGAGTAGAGGAGGCGGTTCGCCGCCGGCTGGATGGGGCCGGCTGGCTGATGCTTTGCGGCAGCCTGCCGCCGGGCGTACCGGACTCCTTCTACGCCGACCTGATCCGCATGGCCCGGGAGCGTAAGGTCAGAGTCCTACTCGACGCTGACGGCCCTCCGCTGGGGCTGGGCATCGCGGTCGGTCCCACGGTGGTGACCCCGAATCAGCAGGAGGCGGAAAGGCTGCTCGATACCGCCTTGCTGACCCGCTCTCATGCCCTGGCGGCGGCAGCGAAAATCCGCGAGATGGGCGCTGAGCTGGTGGTGCTCTCGCTGGGGAGCCGCGGGGCCGTGGGAGCCTTCCCGGGCGAGTTGGTCGAAGCGGTGCCGCCCTCGGTAGAGGCCGTGTGCCCAATCGGCGCAGGGGACGCTCTGGCGGCGGCATTCGTATGGGCTTGCGAGCAAGGCTGCGACCCGCAGGACGCCCTCCGCTGGGCGGTCGCCGCAGGCACGGCTTCCGCGATGCTCCCTGGCATCCAGTTCGCCTCGCTGGAAGAAACGCGCGCCATTTACGAGCGAGTCGAGGTGCACCGGGCTTGACGGCTCAGCGGGACCGGCGCTTCCGAGGAAAGGGGCGGCTTGAAAGCAGTCCTGCGATCAAAAGGAAGACGAACATTGCCAGCAGGGTAACCAGGGTGGCGACCGAGCCGGCCACCAAATAATCCCCGCGCCGCCAGGGTCGCGGCAGGAATGCGAGGGTGAGGATCGCGGTGGCGGCAAACAAGGCTAGCGCAGCCGCCACCACCAGCGGCCACCGGATACGGCGGTTTTTCATTGCCCTTCACAGGACCCGCGCACGGGTCGTGCACGGATTGAGCGGAACGCCGCGCCGTTCCAAGTATCACCATAGCGCGCGGCGGAGCGTGGCGGGCGACCGTCAACGCGGCGGGGCGCTGCCCGGCTCCGTGAGGAGAGCCGCCGCCAACCTCTCGAAGTCGCCCGGGGTGACCAGGTGGAAACGTATTTCCAGCCGCGTGTACTGGCGAATCTCCCGTTCCAGGGTTTCGGTGGGTATCTCGGGGCTGGCTACGAAGAGGTTCCCGCTGGCCACCCGGAAGGGCAACACCTTCCAGCGCTCGACCAGCGAGGCGGGCAGGCTGCGGGCAACCGCGGGCGGGATCTGCTCGGGACGCAGGTTTTCCAAGGGAAGGTTCTGCTGTGCGCTGAGAGCGGCGTAAACGCGGCGCTCGTCCAACACCTGTACTCGCACCAGGTACTCACCGAGGCGAAGGTGAGGCGGCTTGGAAGCAAGCGCGCGCGAAAGTTCCTCCCGCCGGAGCCAGCCTTTTTCGACCAGCAGCTCGCCCAGTCGGGGGCGATTTTCCGCCCCGCTGGCACGAGAGGGATAGCGGTGTTCGGTTTTGTGCCACACGAGCGTGCGCAGGCCGAGGCGCGCGCTTGCGTATTCGTAGAGCGCTTGGAAAGTGGCAATGGCGTTGATCCCGTTCGCCCACACAATGCGCAGCGGCGCCCATGCCGCCGACGACCAGCCGTAGACACGCGCCACCAGACCGCAGCGCAACGCCGTGCGCCACGCCTGCATCGCCAGCGTGGCGGCGAAAAGCCAGCGGAGCTGGCCGGCTTCTCCAAGCCCCCAGGGCTCGCGGCGAGCCAGCGATGCCAGCCACGTCGCCAGGCCGTAGGCGAAGACCAGGTTGACCAGCAATGAGAGCGGATTGCCCAGCAGGCCCTTGCGATCCCGCCACAGAAAGTAGACCTCGGCCGGCTTGCCTCGCCAGCCGAACTGCTCCCAGCCCTGCAAGGCTATTCCCGTGACCCAACGCTTGCGCTGGCGCACCGCGGCCCGAAGGGACTGCGGGAAGTATTCGCGCGTTGCGACCAGCGAACCGTCCACCCGGCGCAGGCCGGTAAAGAACTGGGCACAGCCGAGAGCGTGCAGGCACAGGCCGCTGGCATAATCTTCGGTGAGCGCGTTCGGATCGAACACCCGGCCGCGGTTGCCGGCGACGAGCTTCTCGATTGCCTGTCGCGTGAAGCCGGTGCCCACGCCGTTTCCGGGCAGCGCTGCTCGTAACTGCACGCGCACGGGAATGTCCTTGCTTTGATATTCGGCAAACTCATCGCAGTAGACGCCGTGCGTGAAGCAGCGGGCCGGTGTGGGCAGGGGCAGTACCGGGATCTGGACCATGTCGTAATCTTGGGAGTAATAATTGATCCAGTCCAGCTCCAGCGGATGCATCCAGTCTTCGGCATCGTGCGTGACGATGATGTCGAAATGCACCCCTCGCTCCCGCTCGAAGGCGAGCATGTGCTGGTAAACCCAGTTCAGACAATCGGCCTTCGAGGTCGGGCCGTCGTGCGGGCAAAGGACGATGTGCACGTTTGGGTGACGGGCGGCTACTTCGCGCACGGCTTCGAGAGTGGCCTCGTCGTTGGGGTAACACCCGGCGAAAAGGTCGAAGGGCCGGTATTGGCAAGCTGCGAGGTTCCGTTCGAGCATGCGGCCGATAACGCGATGCTCGCGCCACAGCGGGAGCCACACGGCAATGCGCTTGCGGGGAAGGGAAGCGAGCCGGACCGGATCGGGGGGAGCGCACTGCCCGTCCACGCCGCGCAGCCTGCGCCACGCCTGCGCCGCCAACCACACGGCGTCCACGAACAGGTCGTCCAGTCCGCTCACCAGCAGCCAGAGCCCGAGCGGGATCAGACAGAGGCCAATCCAGTGGTCGAGCCAGGTCATCTCCGGTCCCCGCGGCGCACGGCGCCCATCGTGAATTAGTGGCGCCAAGGCCCGCAAAGTCGCACTCGGGGAGCGCATTCGGGCACAATGGGACCATGCGAAAAGGGTTATGGAAGCTCGTACTCGCTGCGCTGGCCTTCCTGATGCTGGGTGCCGGCATGCCGGCGCCGCAAGCGCCGGACAACGACTTTCACTTCTCGATTCTCGGTGACAGGACCGGCTCCGCCGCTCCCGAGATTTACGGCCGCATCTGGCGAGAGATCGACTTGTTGGGACCGGCCTTCGTGATCAACCTGGGCGACACCATTCAGGGAGGCCGGGACGAAGGGGCCGAGGCTGACTGGCAACAGGTCCTGCCCACGCTGGAACGCTACCGGCGTTACCCGCTGTTCCTGGTGCCGGGCAACCATGACATCTGGAGCGAGCACTCGCGCAAGCTGTTCGAAAAGTACGCCGATCGCAAACCCCCGTACAGCTTCGACTACCAGAACGCGCACTTCGTGGTTCTGGACAACAGCCAGGGCACCGTGCTCAGCGATGACCAGCACGAGTTCCTGGAGAAGGATCTGCGCGCGCACCGCAACCGGCGTCCCAAGTTCGTGTTCCTGCACAAGCCTTACTGGCTGGCGCCCCTGCGCCTGGGTTCGGGCGAGTTCCGGCTGCATCAGCTAGCGCGGCAGTACGGCGTGGATTACGTCATCAGCGGGCACACCCACAACTTCGCCCGGGTGGAACGCGACGGTGTCACTTACATCGTGGTGGGAAGTTCGGGCGCCAGCCTGGCGCGGTACTTGTCCGATCCGGCGAACTTCTCGCGCGGTTTCTTTTACCATCACGTCTGGGTGTGGGTGAAGGGAAGCGAGGCCCGGTTCACCATCAAAGAGCTGAGCGCCCCCGGCCACCTCGGCCGCATGTTCCGCGCCGAGGACTGGGGACCGGATGGGCCACAGTTCGACCCCGCCGACCCCGCAGCCAAGGAGCGGCCGGGCACGTGAGGCCGCCCTTTCAGGCCAGCCCGGGGGCGTTCAATCCAACCGGCGCAGAACCCCCAAAACGACGCGGCCAACGGCCTCCAGGCTGGCGGCGCTCAACTTGTCGGGCGTGTCCTGTTCGGTGTGCCAC
>JBMFPL010000162.1:0-7716 GCA_049969115.1 Bryobacteraceae bacterium
CAGATCGGCCAGCACCGCCTCGTGCAGCCCGCAGTGGAAGCCGAGCAGGCCTAGTGCAGTTCTCGCCGATCCGCTCACTACGAAGGTGGCCTCGGCGCGGTATTCGGGGTGGTGCCGCAGGAACGCCGCGCGGAAAGCCTCTGTCAGCTCGCCTGCCCGTTCCGGCAAAGCGCACAGCAGCTCGCGGAAATCCAGGGGCTCCAGCGGGTCCTCGAGCTGGGAGGCCGCGGCAGGGGTGCGCGCCAGCCTTGCCACTCGCCGGGAGGCCCTTTCGATGGCTGCCACCAGCCGGCCTTCCATCCGAGCGGCGCGCCCCGCCACCAGCTCGCCCACGCGGGCCTCGATCCCGGCGAGCGTCTCCATCGCTGCCTGTTGCAGCCTGGACAGTCGAAGGTCCTTTTCGACGAAAAGAGCCTGCACCCCGTCGCCGCCCGTCCGCACCGCAGGCCTGAGACGCCTGAGCAGGTAAGCAAGCAACTCGACTTCCGCCGCCGAGGGCGTGCCCTTCAGTTCGAAGTGCATGCGCTCGATCAAGCCCACGAACTCGTGGTAGCCCGCTACGAACACCAGGGACAGGCTTTCGAACTCCGGGGCGAAGATGGCCGGCGTCAGCAACCGCAGCGTGCGGTTCATCATCCGCGCTTCGCGCGCCAGCGACGCCTGGTTGGGGGCATTGTTCACCTCGACGATAAACAGCGGCCAGTCGCGACTCAGACGGCGCAGCCAGCGGCGCGATTCTTCCGAAGGAACCGTGCCCAGCACCAGGAAGCTCGCGCGGCCGGCATCCTCCAGCAGGGCCTGCTCCACGGTGTGAAACGCCACGTTCTCGGCCGGAGGCAGCCTGCGGAACTCCAAACCCTCGTAGTTCTGCAAGTGCGGGGGCAGTTCGAGACCGTACAGGAAGACGCGCGCAGGAAGGCGTTCCAGGCATCGGGAGAGCCCGTGGAAGAACACGCGCAGGACCTCCAGGACCCCGCCCGAAGCCAGGATGATCTCGCGCCGTCCCGATGTCTCACCCAGATCGTAAGCCAGCGGCTCCCCTTGCCCGCTTAACCATTCCACGAAGCGACGCACAACCTCCGCCGGCTTGTTCCTGAGGAAGCCGCCGCGCGGCAGGTAGGGGCTGCTCCGCCGGATCGCCGTAAGCAAGAATTCGACCGCAGGGCGATCCTCGTCCGGCCAGCCCAACTCGCGTAGCAACGCGCCGGCGACGTCGGTCTCTGCCGCAGAAACGCGTGGCTCGAGGCCGAGCGCGATGCGCGCATAAAGCTCGACCAGCCGACCGTCCTCGACCGGGTTGCCGATATGGAAGTTGACTCGCTGCTCGGGCGGCACCGGGGCGGCTGCGGTCGCCTCGCTGATTTCCGAAACCACGGCGCCTTTGGCCGGGCGTAGCGCGAAAGCGTCCTCCCAGCAAACCTGCATTCCTGGGAGCGCCGGCACGCCGGCAGCAGCCACCGTGCTCACCGATGACGACATATGGCCCGCGTCGAACTACCTCTTGGTATTCAAGCGTAACAAAGCAGAGCCGGTTCGGGTGCTGCTCGACGGGCAAAAGCCCCGCCGGGCGCACGGACGAGTCAACCTGCTAGACTAACCGCGCAGGAGCGCGGAGACGCGCACCATGCAAGGGGGATCATCGCTCGTGGAAAGACGTACCGTTCGGCCTCGCGTGGGCGTGTTCGCAGTCGGCCTGGCTGCCTACTGGCCGCAGTTCCCCGCCCTCAAGGAACGCTTGCTGGGATACTTGCAGGAGGTCGAGAACCGCATCGCCGGCTTCGGCTGCGAACTTGTCCGGGCCGGGCTGGTGGATAACGCGCCCGCTGCACGCGCAGCGGGGGAGAAGTTCGCGCGCGAGGGCGTCGAACTGCTGGTGTGCCATACCGCCACCTACGCGACCTCGTCGCAGGTGCTGCCCATCGTCCAGCAGGCGCGCGCGCCCGTGCTCGTGCTCAACTTGCAGCCCGTGGCCGCGCTGGACTACGAGCGCACGGACACGGCCGAGTGGCTAGCCAACTGCTCGGCCTGCTGCGTGCCCGAAATCTCGAACGCTTTCGCCCGCGCCCGCATCGATTTTCACGTGGTCTCCGGCATGCTGCGCGACGATCCGCAGGCCTGGGGCCAGATCGAGCAGTGGTGCCGCGCGGCGGGCGCGGCGAGAGCGCTGCGCAGGGCGCGCCTCGGCTTCCTCGGTCATACCTACCCCGGCATGCTCGACATGTACTCGGACTTCACCATGGTCCACGCGCAGCTCGGAGCGCACGTGGAGGTGCTCGAGATGTGCGATCTGGCGAGGCTGGTCGAGCGCGCCGGCGAGCACGAAGTCCGCCACAAGCTGGCCGAAACGCGCCAGGTTTTCCAACTGGCCGAAGGCGTCTGCGAGGAGGACCTCGAGTGGGCGGCGCGAGTGGCTGTCGGTCTCGACCGCCTGGTGGAGGAATTCGATCTCGATGGGCTTGCCTACTACTACCGCGGCATGGACGGCAACCTCTATGAGCGCCTGGCCGCCGGCATGATCCTGGGCAACTCGCTGCTGACCGCGCGCGGCATCCCGGCCAGTGGGGAAGGGGATTTGAAGAACTGCATCGCCATGTTCCTGATGGACCGGCTGGGCGCCGGCGGATCTTACACCGAGTTTTACGCCATGGACTTCCGGGAAGGCTTCGTGCTGATGGGGCACGATGGCCCGGGCCACATCGCCATCAGTGACCGCCGGCCAGTCCTGCGCAGCCTCGGCGTCTATCACGGCAAGCGCGGCTACGGGGTCTCGGTGGAGTTCAACGTCAAAACGGGGCCGGTGACCATCCTGGGGCTGACCCAGACGGCCGAAGGCCGCTTCAAGATGATCGCCGCCGAAGGCGAGTCGCTTGCCGGGCCGATCCTGCGCATCGGCAACGCCAACTCGCGGATTCGCTTCGCGCTGCCGCCGGCCGAGTTCATCAACCGCTGGTGCGCCGAAGGCCCCACCCATCACTGCGCGTTGGGCGTGGGACATCGGCTGGGCGAAATCGGAAAGCTCGCCTCTCTGCTGCGCGTTCCGCTGGCCCGCGTGGGCGGGTAGTAGCAAGTTAAACCCCTTTCGCGCACCCTCCTTACCCCTTGCATCACCGCGCGGGCCGTGATATTTTCTAGCCAAGCGGCGTACAGCCGTGGTGAAAGGGGGCAGTCAGCATGAGGGGGCTTATCCGCCAGTGGACCCGCGTGGTCCCTGCCTGCTTTCTCGCGTTCTGGTACGGCTGGGCGCAGGATTACCGCGCTCGGGTGCAGGGCCGTGTCACCGATCCCACCCAGGCAGTCGTGGTAGGCGCCAAGGTTACGCTGCTCAACGTGAATCAAGGGGTGGAAACCGTCCGCAGCACGGGACCTTCGGGAACTTACGTGTTCGACTTCGTGGACCCGGGCACATACACCCTCTCGGTGGAAGCGCCCGGTTTCCGCAAGTTCGTGCAGCAGAACATCCTTGTGCAGACCCGCGGCGACATCACCCTTGACGTCGAACTGCAAGTCGGGGTGGCCAGCCAGACCGTCGAAGTGACGGAAGCACCCGCCGCCATCCAGTTCAACACCGCCAATCGCGATCTGACCATTGACAACAAGATGGTGCGCGAGCTGCCGCTGATCACCCGCAACCCGTTCAAGCTGGCGGCGCTCGACCCCGCCGTGGTGAACACTTCTGGGGGCGAGCAGGCGCCTTATCATCACTGGGCGGCGCAGGATCTGGAGACCGGGGGCGGCACGAACCGGCGCAACGACATCCTGATTGACGGAACGCCGGTGGAGACAGGTCCCAAGACGGCCTACACGCCCAATATGGATGCGGTGGCCGAGTTCACCATCCAGCAAAACAGCGTCGATGCGGAGTTCGGCCACAGCGCGGGGGGCATCATCACGCTGGCCATGAAGTCGGGGACCAACGAGTATCATGGTTCGCTGTTCTATTACGGGCGCACCCCGCGTCTGAACGCGGTGGCCGACCGCACCGTGATCCCGCGCAGCCGCAACCGCATCCGGCACAACGTCTTCGGGGGCACGCTCGGGCATCCCATGGTACGCAACAAGCTCTTCAATTTCTTCTCCCTGGAAGACTGGACCACAGTTCAGCCCTGGAATTTCACGCGGACGATGCCGACCGATTTGGAGCGCGAGGGCGATTTTTCCCGCACCTTGACCGCGCGCGGCACGCTGCGCCCCATCTACGATCCCTGGACCACCAAGTTCGATCCCGCGCGCAACGTAGCCACCCGGCAGCCCTTCCCCGGCAACATCATTCCCAAGGCACGCATGGACCCGCTGTCGGTGAAGATCATGGAGCAGGTCTGGCGGCCTAACAACCCGGGCGCCGACCCCAGCGGGCGCAACAACTTCCAGGTCGAATCCAACCGCTTCTACGATTTCTGGAATCTCTCGGATCGCGTGGACTGGCATATCAACGACCGCTGGAAAGTCTTTGGCCGTTACAGCCAGTTCCATACCGTCGTTTCCGAAGACAATCTCTCGGGGAACAACTCCCAGTGGTGGCCGTACGACGCGGGCAGCATCCGCCACGGCCTGAACATAGCCGGCGACGCGGTCTACACCCGCTCGGCCACCACCGTGCTCAATGTCCGAGGCGCTTACAACTCGATCATTGACCAGTACGACGGCGGGCCCTTCGTCACCAACATCGAGGGCCTAGCGAAGCTGTGGCCGAACAAGTGGTTCGAGCCTTACATGAAGGAAGTGCCGCAGATTCTGCCGCCCCGTTTCGACATTGACCAGAGCGGCCAGTTTGCTCGCGGCAACTACTGGTTCCAGCGCCCCAAGAGCTACAGCATCCACAGCCGGCTCTCGCACTATCTGGGATCGCACTACATCAAGGAAGGGCTCGAGATGCGCGGCCACGGCGGCCGCTCGGCGCGCCCCGATCCCATGCGCTTTTACTTCTACCGCTCGCTGACCGCCGATACGTTCATTGCCCCCAACACCGCCAACGTGGGCGACGGGTGGGCCACTTTCCTGCTGGGAGCGCTCGACGGTTCATCCTATGCGCGCTACATCCCCATGCAGAAGGCGCGCTTCCGCTACTGGGGCGCCTTCTTCCAGGATGACTTCAAGCTGAGCCGGCGCATCACCTTCAACCTGGGCCTCCGCTGGGAGTACGAAACCGCACCTTGGGATCCTGAGGACCGGGTTTCGCGCTATCTCGACCTGGACGATCCCATCCCCGAGATGGTCGCCAACCCGCCCAAGATCCCCGCGGACGTCGCGGCCGTGATGAAGGTGCCCTACAAGTTTACCGGTGCCTGGCACTTTGCCGAGAAAAACGACCGACAGATGTGGAACAGCCCCAAGTTCGTGTTTCTGCCCCGCCTCGGCATCGCCGTGCGCGTCACCGACAAGACCGCGCTTCGGGCTGGCTGGGCGCGCTTCGTGATCCCGGCCATCTTCATGCCGCTGGGCAGCGTGGGGGACTCCTTGCTCGGCAGCCTCTACATGCCAGGCTTCAATGCCGACACTTACACGACACCCGTTCTGGAAGGGATCCCCACCGCCCGCTTCTACGATCCCTTTCCGCCCTCCAATCCGCTCATCCTGCCTGTGGGCAAGAGCCTGGGCCGCTACACCGGCATCGGCGGGGACACCCGCTGGAGTTACCAGGACGTCAAAGCGGCCACCAATGACCGGATCAATTTCTCCCTCCAGCGGGAAGTGGTGAACCAGATCGTGGTCGACGCAACTTACTTCATCAACCTCGGTCACAACCTCGCCTATGACAAGCGCCCCAACCTGATGGACCCCACGCTCAACTACACTTACAAGGCGGAGTTGAGCCGACGCATTCCCAATCCCTTCTACCTCTATCTCACGCCGGACAAGTTTCCCGGCCAGTTGCGCAACCGGGCGGAGATCACCAAGGCCGATCTGCTCAAACCCTACCCGCACTACGGCGTCCTGACGCAGCAGAACACGCCCGGCCCCCGCAACCGTTATTACGCTTTACAACTGCGCGCCCAGCGGCCCTTCGCGCAGGGCTACAACTTGTTGCTCGCCTACAACTACAACCGCGACAAGACCGAGGGCTTTTTCAACGCGGACGATGAATATGCGGGCCGCTTCACCTTCCTCAACGGCACCCGGCCGCGGCACCGCATCTCGGGAGCGGGCGTGCTCGAGTTGCCCTTTGGCAAGGGGCGTCCCTGGCTGAACCAGCTCCATCCCGTGCTGGAAGGCATTCTGGGAGGCTGGCAGGTAAGCTCGATCGTCAGTTGGCAGTCGGGCGAGTTGCTGACCTTCGGGCAGATGGAGTGGAACGGCCAGGATCCCAAAGTGGACAAACCCACGCCCGATCGCTGGTTCAAGACCGAGGTCTTCGCGCGCGCCCAGCCTTACACGCCGCGGACCAACCCACGGGATTTTCCGGGCCTCGCCGGCCCCGGATATTTCTCCTGGGATGGCACCGTTTCCAAGTCGTTCTCCGTGACCGAGCGCTTCCGCCTGGAGTTCCGCGTGGAGGCTTACAACGTGATCAACAACCTGACCATGGCCAACCCGAGCACCTCCGTCACCGACTCCCTGTTCGGCAAGACCACGCGGCCGCGCGACTACACCTTCGGCCGCCAGATCCAGTACAGCCTGAGGCTGCACTTCTGATTGCGGCCGGAAAACCTCACCCCGCCTCGTGCTCGCGCCACACGAACGCGCCGCCCGCCGGCCTCAGGGCGCCAGCACGCCCGCACGGGTGTCGCGGTGCCAAGGCGCGCGCTTGCGCATCAGGTTGGCGAAAGAACGGTTCGGATTCAGGATACCCCGAGCGAAGGCTCGCAGGAAGGGGTTCGTGGTCCACCGCTCGATCCGCCGCACCAGGTAGCGGTCCAGCACATCCTCCAGCACGAGCACGCCCAGACCGCCCACCGGGGTCACCACCAGGTCCACCACGCCTGCCCCGATGCCGTCCTTGCCCACGTTGCCGATCGAGGCCTCGCTCACCGGACCGAGCTCGAACTGCGTGCTCGCTGCCGCCGCGAAGGCCATGCCTCGCAACCGGCTGGTCCAGTAGGCGTGGCTGTTGACGAACTCCAAGCGGCGAAAGCGGGGGTCATTTTGAATCTGAATAAAGCCGTGCACCGCGCCCTGGAACGGGTGCCCCACGTAGTTCACGATGAAGGGATCGCCGTCGCCCCACCCACGCAGTCTCTTGACCGAAGCCGCGTAGTCGCGCAAGAAGGGGCCGCGCAGCCCGGCGCGAGTTCCCGGCTCGGTGGCCAGCCGCCAGCCGTGCATGATTGCCAGGAAGAACCCGGCCTGGCGGAGCGCCGGCTCCCACTGAAAACGCTCGCCTCCCGCGCTCTCCGGTTGGGAGCGGATCGCGGGCCGGATGAAAGCGGCCCGGTCGTGGCCATCGCCCTGCTCCGACTGGTCGGGGGTTGGCTGCTGAAGTGCCTGCACAGTGGCCTTTTGCAAACTGTCATGTTCCCTCGACCCCACCGGGACGTTCGGCTCGCGATGGGCCCACGCCAGAGAGGTGACCAGCGAAAACGCACAAGCGGCGCGCAACAGTTTCCCGCTCCGCATCTCAATTTCATTGCAACACGACAGTGGCGGATCGCAACCCCAGGGTCCCAGGCACCCGGGAGCTGCCGGGCCTCTGCGGCGTGGTAAAAGAACACAGAGATGCCTACACGCGAATTCCGCACCGCCGCGGTGATTGGCACCGGCATGATGGGGCCCGGGATCGCG
>JBMFPL010000163.1:0-7702 GCA_049969115.1 Bryobacteraceae bacterium
TCGGCGCCAGGCAGGAGCTGGGGGCGCACAAAAAACGATGTGGGGCTTGACACGTTGCGGGGGGGTGGGTGTATATTCGACTTGTCCGGGAGTCCAAAATGGAAATTCCCGATAATGACGTGGTTCGCCTTTGCTGCGGTGAGCGTTTGAACAGCGCAAAGACTATTGGGTTGATCGCTACGGTAATCTGTCTCGCCCTCCTGCCCGCTTACGGCGGTCCCATCAGCTTCTCCGGCCAGTTCGATCCATCGCTGGCTACCGTCAGTCTCGGCGGAGGCAACGGATCGTTCGATGCTAGCTCCGCGCCGCTAGCCGTGACAATCTGGGGCAGCGATTCCGACCAGAAAATGGAGATCGCGACCCTGGTGACCTGGAGCATCACGAGCTCCGTAACGAATCTATGGCTCGCCTGGCAGTACTGGACTAACGACGAGTCGCCCTTGTACGATCCGGCCGGTTATTATCTGAACGGGGACTTCCAGCAACTCACGGACGACAACGGGGCGAACAGCCAGGCAGGGATGGTCACGATCGCCTCGCTGTCGCCGGGAGATGTGTTCGGCTTTTACGTCACCGCCACAGACGACTGTTGCGGAGCTGCCAGTATCACGATTAGCGGAGTCCCCGAACCGGGCACGTTCGCGCTGCTCGGCCTCGGCGGCTTCGGGCTCCTGGCGTGGCGGCGGCTGAAGAGCGCCCGCAATTGAGCCGGCTGCACTGACTGGCGCACCAGAACAAGCACAATCACAGGGGCGGGAGGAGTGTCTGCGCCTCAGCGGGCTGCTGTCATCATTTCCCGCGCGACGCGCGCCGCATCCGTGATCGGATCCAGCCGCTGAAATTCCTCCTTCGCGGTCCCCGCCGGCCAGCGCCTCCGTAGCCTTCCCCGCCCGTACGATCATGAAAAGCCAAAAAAGAGCATGGTTGGGCAAAGACGGGGCGCCCTGCCTCCGCGTAGACTCGCCTTTACGGCCCGCTGAAGGGTCCGGAGCGCTTCAGCCAGCCGATTCTTTCGGGAGGAATGGTCATGGCTCGGACGTGGTTGGTCTGCTCGCTCGCGCTTGTGCTGCTGCCCGCGACGCTTGCGGTGCAACTCAGCTACGCGGCCATTGCCGGGGTGGTGCTCGACCCCTCGGGCGGGGTCGTCCCCGGCGTCACCGTAACGGTGACGAACCTCGAAACTGGCGTCACGAAACATACCGTGACCAACAACGAAGGCCGGTATCTGATCAGCGACTTGATTCCCGGCAAGTATCGGCTGGCCGCCATCATGGCCGGATTCAAACGGCTCGAGCGCGAGGGCATCGTTTTGCGCATCGGCGACCGCGTCAGCCTCGACTTGCAACTGGAAATCGGCGCCCAGGTCGAGAAGGTCACTGTGGTGGACGAGGTTCCCCTGCTGCGCGTGGACGACGCGGAGACGGGGTTGGTGATCGACCGCCGGAGGATTGACGAGTTGCCTTCGGGGCGCAACCCGTTGGCCTTGATTCACCTCGCGCCCAATGTGAACGGCACTGCCCCGCAGATCTCATGGAACTCGGATCTGCGCATCAACGGCGGCCGAACGGCCCAGATCGAGTACGTCGTCAATGGGATCCCAGTGACCACGGGATTCCACCACGACGTGCCGGGTTCGGTGCCCTCCATGGACGCCGTAGCGGAAATCAAAGTGATGACCAACGGCTTCTCGGCCGAGTACGGGCGGTTACCCGGCGGCGCGGTCACGGTGGTCACCCGTTCCGGCACGAATAACCCGCACGGGCGCTTGTACGATTACTTCAGCACCGACCGGCTCAACGCGACGCCCTGGAACACCAACCGGCTGGGAGGCAGGAAGCCTCCATTCCACTCGCACAATTTCGGCGCCAACCTGGGAGGACCGGTGTATCTTCCCGGCATTTACAAGGGACGCGACCGCACGTTCTTTTTCGTGGATTACAAGACCACGCGCTCCGCCAGCGGCGGAACGCTCGTGCTTGCCTCCACGCCTACGTTGCTGGAACGGGAGGACGATTTCTCGCAGAGCCTCATTGGCCGCGGCAAGCCGGTCCAGATTTTCGATCCAGCTACCGGCCGCAGGGAAGGCTCCAGGGTCGTGCGTGACCCCTTCCCGGGCAACCGCATCCCGGCCAACCGCATCAACCCGATCGCGCGCCGGTTCATGAATTACTATCCCGCGCCCAATCGGCCGCCCTTGGCCCTCTCTTCCAACGAGCAGAACTTCATGGGCAGCCAGGTGACGACGGGCAATCCCCAACGCTGGACTGGCCGCCTGGACCAGAACTGGAACTCCCAGCATACGACCCAGTTCAACATATTACTACTACCGGACACAGAACCTCTGGTTCTCACCGCTCCAGGAAGTTTCCCTCAACGATACCTACTCGTGGACCGACTCGATCGGGCATACGTGGACTTTGACCCCAAGCACGGTGGTCACCCTGCGAGGCGGCGCAGTCCGTTACATCGTCTACGAGAGTACGGGTGTGGATCCCTCGGTGGACATCGGCGGACGGGGATTCCAACAGGAAGTAATGAACCTGCTAGGCACCACCCGCGGTCGCGTGCCCAAACTGGAGCGAGCCGATGCCATCACTGCCATCGGCGGCGGCAAGGTGACCGATTACCGTGATGCCGCCTACACAGGCTGGGCGTCCGTTCAGAAGCTTGCCGGCAGGCACACCGTCAAGTTCGGCTACGAGCACCGGCGCTACTACATCAACACGCCCGCCGGCGGCAATCTCTCCATGTCGCTCGACCGCAGCACGACCTCGCGCACCGCGCCCACCGACGGTACTGGTTCGGGGCTGGCCAGCCTGTTGCTCGGAATTCCAAGCTCGGGCGGCGGCAACCAGTACGCCGGCCCGGGCTGCCTGCAAACCTACCACGGCGCCTTTTTCCAGGACGACGTCAAAATCAGCCGTGCTCTGACGCTCAACCTGGGAGTTTGCTGGGATTTCGAGCCACCGATGACCGAGCGTTTCAACCGCATTTATCTCTGGGATCCCAACTATCGCTGGGACTGGAAGCCGAGCCCCGGTTGGAGCTGGGATCTGGTCCTCCAGCAGATGGGCGGCATCCAGTTCCGCCAGCCCGAATGGCTTAGCAAGGGCATCTACGGCCGGTTTGCCGCCATGGGAACCAGCGACTACCCCCAGCGCACCATCGCCAAGGCGCGGCCCGGCAACTTCGGTCCCAAGGTCGGCTTCGCCTGGCAGTTCGCGCCACGGACTGTGATGCGCGGCGGCTACGGCATCAACTACCTGACCATCACCGGCGTGGAAATGCTCAACGGAGCGCCGTGGAACGTTGGCTACGGAGACTTGGGATCACTGCTGGGCACCGGTTCGCTGGACGGCGGCCTGACGTATGTGACTAGCCTGGACACGCCCTTTCCCATGGGCGGCGGCTACGTGCGCGTGGTGAAAGATCAGTCGCTGCTCGGGGCCCAGCTTCTGGGCGGCGGGCTGAGCCTCATGGAAATCTACCAGAACCCAGGCCACGAGCACGCCGTTCACCTCGGATTCCAGCGTGAGCTGGGAACCGGCGCGAGCGCCTGGGTGCTCGAGCTGGCCTACAGCGGAAACTTCGGGCGAGACCTGGCGTGGCCCAGCAAAGGCCTTCACATCATGCCCGACGCTTACCACATCCTGGGACCGCTGGGCGACAAGCTGAACACGATGGTGGATAACCCCATCTATGGCCAGAGTTCGCCCAACATGGCGCGCGGCGCCCGCCAGCTCCGCTTCGGACAACTCTTCATCAGCAACCCGCTCTACGGTGACATCTGGACGTTCGGCGCGCCCGGCGGCACGGCGAACTACAACGCGGGCTGGGTCCAAGCCGAGCACCGCTTCGCCCGCGGCTTCTCGCTGCTGGCCAATTACACGGTCAGCAAGCTGCTCAACGACGTAGGCACCATGGACGGGCAGTTCGCCCAGGGTCGGCAAGTGGACGCGCACCCGCAGGCCGGGCTTCCCTTGAGCGACATCTATGGCATCGCCAACACCGACATCTCGCAGAAGTTCCTGCTGAACTTTCTGGTGGATTTGCCAGTGGGCCGCGGCAAGCGGCTGCTGGGCGCCCCTTCCAGCAGCGCAGCCCGCTTGCTCGAGAGCATCGTCGGCGGATGGCACCTGGCGGGCACGGCCACTTATCGCACTGGCATGCCGCTGGTCATCGAACTACCGAGAACGGCGCCCGGCAGGCTCGGCGGGAACTGGTGGAACATCAATCAGGGCAAGGGCACCCGGCCGCGTTTTACCGGGGAGCCGTACCTGACCGGCGCCAGCGGGCACGCGGCGATGGTGGGCTCGGCGAACTTCCAGTACTACGTGAACCCTAAAGCCTTCCGTCCCCCGCAAGGCATGGAGATCGGCGACACGCCCAGCACTCTACCCGACCTGCGCAGCCCTTCCTTCAGCCAGTGGGACGTGACGCTCATGAAAGACTTCCGGCTGCCCCGCGAGGGCTGGGCCTTGCAGTTCCGCGCCGAGGCTACCAACTTGCTCAATCACGTCAACGCGGGGGCCCCGGACACCGATATCACCAAGGCCACCTTCGGAGTCATCCAGCGAACCGCCAACTCCCCGCGCAACATCACCGTGGCGGCCAAAATCCACTTTTGACCCCTGCCTGCTGACAAGCCGCCGCAGCGCGCTCAGCTCAGCAGTGGGTGATCCCTGCGCCGCAGCGGGAAGTAGACCCGGCCGCCAATCCGCTGGGATTCGTAGACCGCCATTGCCATCTCGATGGTCCAGCGGGCCTCGCGCCCGCTGGCGCGCGGTTCACGGTCCTGCTCGATAGCCTCGAGCAGGTCCATGACCAGCGCGAGATTGGCTTGGTTGTCATCACGGGGCGGAGGATCGCCGGGCAGGCGCAGGCGCTCCCAGGCAGCGTCAGTCCATTTTTCGCTCCGGCAGACATGCACGATGGGTTCCATCCCTGCGCGGATGGTCATGATCCCGCGGCTGCCGTAAAGATCCAGGCCCCAGCGGGCGCCGCTCGAGTCATCACTCAGTCGCGAGGCGAAGTAGCCGGTCCACCCGCCCTTGAAAGCGAACATGGCCGCCACCGAATCGCCCGCGATGGGACCGAGGCCTTCGGGGCCCTCGCGCACGTCGCGGCGCTTTATGTCCTCGCCGCGCGCGGTGACGCGGGCTACGGCCCACAGCGGGTCACCCGCGAACTGCCGCATCAGGTCGAAGACGTGCGTGCCCAGCACCATCAGATCCTCCCCGCCGGCGCGCTTGTCTTCCTTGCCCCGGCCGCGCAACTCCAGCAACTGGCCGATGATGCCTTCGGCCAGCTTCTGGCGGGCCAGGTCGAGGATCGGGCAGATTTTCATCTGATGAGCTACGGCGAGCTTGACCGCCGCGCGGTCGCAAGCCTCGACCATGCGATCGCACTCGGCGGGCGTGCGCGCCATCGGTTTCTCCAGGTAGATCGAGGCGCCCGCCTCCGCCGCCGCCAGTACCATTTCCAGATGACAGTCGGCCCACCGTGGCGCGATGGAAACCACGTCAGGTTTCTGCTCGCGCAGCATTTTCCGGTAGTCGGTGTAGGTGGCGCGCACGTTCAGTCGCTCGGCGGCCTTCCTGAGGCCCTCGGGATTTTCGTCGGCCACGGCTACGACGCGGGCGTTTGGCACGAACTTCCAGACCGTATCCAGCATGTGCCCGTAACCGCCGTGCCCTGTCCGGCCGATCACCGCGACACGCCAGTTTCTCATCCGTGCTGCCTCCCTGGAGCGCGCAAAGCCCTCACGGTCTCCCGCGCGATCAACAGTTCTTCGTTGGTCGGGATCACCCACACGCGCGTGCGGGCACCGTCGGCCGAAAGATCCATCTCGCAGCCCACGGCCATGCGATTGCGTCGCTCGTCCAGCGCGATGCCCAGCGCATCCAGCGAGCGGCATACACGCGCGCGGATCTCCGGGGCGTTCTCGCCGATGCCTCCTGTGAAGATGACGGCATCGGCGCCGTTGAGCACGGCATAGTAGGCGCCCAGGTATTTGCGGATCCGGTAGCAGAACACCTCAATAGCCAGCTCCGCGCGCTCGTCGCCGCGCGAGGCGTGCTCGAGCAGCGTGCGCATGTCGTTGGAGATCCCAGAAATACCGTACAGGCCGCTGCCTTTGTTGAGCAGGGCGTTCATGCGCTCGGGGTTCAGCCCTTCCCACTGCATCAGGTGCAGGATGGCGGCCGCATCCACGTCACCCGAGCGAGTCCCCATCACCAGCCCTTCCAGCGGCGTCATGCCCATGGTGGTATCCACGCTTCGCCCGGCCTCGATGGCGCACATCGAGCAACCGTTGCCCAAGTGACAGGTGATGAGCTTGAATTCTTCCACCGGCCGCCTCTGAAGCTGCGCGTAGCGCTCCGCCATCCAGCGGTGCGAGCTGCCGTGGAAGCCGTAGCGGCGCACATGGTAGCGGGCGCACAGCCCGTGCGGCAGCGCATAAGTATACGCTTTCGGCGGCATGGTCTGGTGGAAGGCGGTGTCGAACACAGCCACCTGAGCGGCGTGCGGCAGCAGCCTGAGGCTGGCGAAGTAGCCGCTGAGGTTGTGAGGGTTGTGCAGCGGCGCCAGCGCGACGCAGTCCTGAAGCGCGCGCACCACGGCCTCGTCCACCATGGCCGCTTCATGGAAGCGGTCACCCCCGTGGACCATGCGGTGGCCCACTGCGAGGATTTCCTCCCAACCCGCGATCACGCCGGCGCCCGGTTCGACCAGCATCTCCAGCGCCAGCCGGATGGCTTCCCTGTGATCCGCGATAGTCCCAGGGCGGGACCTGCGGCCTCGTCCGGGAATCTCGCAAACGGCGGTTCCCTCCCGTGCCCCGATGGGCTCCACCACGCCGCGCGCCAGCGTGATCTCTTCGCCATCGCCCGTTTCGACCAAGGCGAACTTCACCGAGGAACTGCCGCAATTGAGCACCAGCGCCTTCATGACCGGCTACCACCGCCCTCCGCGGCTTGCAGGGCGGTCACGACCGAGACGGCGTAGACGTCGTCCGCCGAGCAGGCGCGGGAAAGATCGTTGGCGGGCCTGGCGAGACCTTGCAGGAAGGGGCCGAAGGCCGCAGCGCCGGCCAGCCACTCTACCAACTTGTAGCCGATGTTGCCCGCATTGAGGTTGGGGAAGATGAGGGCGTTGGCCTGTGCCTCGACGGCCTGGCCCGCATCCCCCGCGCACAGCGTGACCAGATCGGGCGCGCGTCGACGAATCTCCTCCAGCGCTCGGGTGACCTTGGCGGCCTGCTGGTCATCCTGGAGCGCTTCCGGCGAGCAGGCCAGCATGGCCACGCGCGGCTCGGCCTCCAGGAGAGTGCGCACCGAACCGGCCGCCGCCAGCGCGATCTCGGCCAGCTCTAGCGCGGAGGGGTCAACCACCACCGCGCAGTCCGAGAACACCAGCAGCCCCCGCACGCCGAACTCGCGCCTGCGGCAAGCCATGATGAAGAAGCCCGAGACGGTGCGCACGCCGGGCGCGGTCCCGATGGCGTGCAGCGCGGCGCGGACGGTTTCGGCGGTGCTGTTGGTCGCGCCGCCTACTGTGCCGTCGGCGTCCCCGGCGGCCACCATCAAAGCCGCGAAATACAACGGGCAGCGTGCTCTGGCGGCCGCCTCCCGCTCCGTCACGCCCCGCCCCTTGCGCCGCTCAAAATATAGGGCCGCGTAGCGTGCGACGTCGGGCGAGG
>JBMFPL010000164.1:0-7672 GCA_049969115.1 Bryobacteraceae bacterium
GCCCGTCCCGGTGTTCGCGGCCGGCCGCTCCCTTGGCGGCCACGCCCACGCGACGGGCTGAAGCCTGCGCTATCTCCGCATGTGCGCAAGCCAGCGAGGCCCGCCCGCGTGAGGCGGGCATTCTTGTAAAGGGAGACGTTCTCGCTTGGGTGACGGCATGGATCTGGATTTCGACAAGCTCGGCGGCCTGGTCCCGGCCATCGTGCAGGACCACCGCTCTGGCCGCGTTCTCATGGTCGGCTTCATGAACCCGGAGGCTTTCCGGCGCACCGTGGAGAGCGGCCAAGTCACGTTTTTCAGCCGCTCGCGCGGCAAGCTGTGGGTCAAAGGCGAAACCTCCGGGCACCGCCTGCTGGTCAAGGAAATCTTCACCGACTGCGACGCCGACGCCGTGCTGGTAAAGGTCGAGGCACTCGGGCCGGGCGTCTGTCATGAGGGTTACCAGAGCTGCTTCTACCGGAGGCTGGAAGACGGCCGCTGGCGCGAGGCCGAAGCGCGTGCCTTCGATCCCCGCGCCGTCTACGGGGAGGGCTCATGAACAAGCTGAAGCTGGGGATTCCCAAGGGCAGCCTGGAACAGGCCACCATCGAATTGTTCCGGAGAGCCGGCTTCGCTATCACGCCCACCGCCCGCTCGTACTTCCCCTCGATTGACGATCCGGAAATCGGCTGCATGCTGGTGCGCGCCCAGGAAATGGCGCGCTATGTCGAAGACGGCGCGCTGGACGCCGGCCTGACTGGCAGGGACTGGATCCTGGAGTGCGAGGCGCAGGTCCAGGTCGTGGCCGATCTGATTTACGCCAAGCAGAGTTTCGGCAAGGTGCGCTGGGTGCTCGCTGTCCCCGAGTCCTCGCCCTTTCAATCGGTCCACGATTTGCAAGGAAAAACCGTCGCCACCGAGCTGGTGGGGGTGACGCGGCGATACCTGGCGCAGCACGGCGTGCAAGCCAGGGTGGAATTCAGTTGGGGCGCGACCGAGGCCAAACCGCCCGAGCTGGCCGACGCCATCGTCGAGGTGACCGAGACCGGTTCCTCGCTGCGCGCCAACAAGCTGCGCATCATTGACACCGTGCTGGAATCCAACACGCAGTTCATCGCCAACCTCGACGCATGGCAGGACCCCTGGAAGCGGCAGAAGATCCTCGATCTGAAAACCCTGCTGGAGGGAGCGCTCAACGCGCTGGGCAAGGTGGGTCTAATGCTCAACGTTCACAAGGACAACCTGCAAGCGGTGCTCGACGTGCTCCCGGCGCTCAAGAAGCCCACCGTCTCGCACTTGAGCGATCCCGACTGGCTGGCGGTCAACACTGTGCTGGAAGAGAGCACCGTGCGCCGCATCATTCCGCGACTCAAGCAGGCCGGCGCTCAGGGAATCGTCGAGTACCCGCTGAACAAGATCGTAATGTGACCCATGATCCGCATTGTGGATTCGCGTGAGGCGGGCCGCCTGCTCCGGCGGCGCAGCCTCCGGCTGGCCCAGGCTGAGCGCGTGGTGCGGCCCATCTTGGAGGCGGTGCGCCGCCGGGGCGACAAGGCCCTGCTGGAGTATGCAAAAAAGCTCGACGGGCTCGACCGGCCTGCCGTGCGCGTGCCCGAAGAAGAGCTGCGGGCCGCGGCCGCGCGCCTTGGCTCGGCGTTCCGCGATGCCGTGCGCGTGGCCAGCAAGAACATCCGCAGTTTCGCCCGCATGCAACTGCCCCGGCCGGGCTTCCGCCAGCTTTGCCGCGGCCTGCGGGCGGGCCAGATCGTGCGCCCGCTGGACGCCGTGGCTGCTTACGTGCCATCGGGCCGCTACCCGCTGCCATCCACGCTGATGATGACAGTGATCCCGGCGCAGGTAGCGGGAGTACCTTCTATCTGCGTGGCGACGCCCCGCCCGGCCACCGAAATCCTCGGTACGGCCTGGCTGCTGCGGGTGACCCAGGTGTTCCAGATGGGCGGGGCCCACGCCATTGCGGCGTTCGCTTACGGGACCCGGACCGTCCCCAAGGTGGACCGCATCGTGGGACCGGGCAACATTTACGTAGCGGCCGCCAAGAAGCTGCTGGCCGGCGAGGTCGGAATTGACTTCATCGCGGGCCCCACGGAGACCCTCATCATCGCTGCCGACGGGGAACCTGCCGTGATCGCCGCCGACATGCTGGCCCAGGCCGAGCACGATGCCGACGCCGCCGCCATCCTGATCACTACCTCGCGGCAGCTTGCCACGGCCGTCGCCCAGCAGATTGAGCAGCAACTGCAGGACCTGCCCACTGCGCCGGTAGCGCGACAGGCCATCGAGAAAAACAGCGCCATCGTGCTGGCCGCATCGCTGGAGGAAGCGGTCGAACTGGCCAACCAGTACGCACCCGAACACCTGAGCCTGCCCGATTCCTCCCTGCTCGAGCGGGTGCGTCACGCGGGCTGCGTGTTCGTCGGGCCGCACAGCCCGGAGGCGGCGGGCGACTACGCGGCCGGTCCCAACCACGTGCTGCCCACCGGCGGCATGGCTCGCGTCCGGGGAGGCCTTTCGGCGGCGGACTTCGTGAAGGTGATCTCGGTGCAGGAGCTTTCCGCGCCCGCGCTGGCCCGCTTGGCGCCAGTCATCACCACGCTGGCCCGGGCCGAAGGGCTGGAAGCGCACGCACGCTCGGTGGAGGCGCGCATCCGTGGCTGAGGGTTTGCGGCCCCGTGCGGCCATCCTGCGCATGGCGCCCTACTCGCCGCCCACCGCGGGCCGGCAGGGCAAGCTGCGCCTGGACTTCAACGAGAACACGGTGGGCTGCTCGCCGCGCGTGGTCGAATTCCTGCGCCAGCATTTGAGCGGGGACGCGCTGGCGGTTTACCCGGAGTATGGCGAAACGCGCGCCGAACTGGCGGCCTTCTTCGGGGTGGCCACGGAGCAGTTGGCGCTAACCAACGGCACCGACGAGGCAATCCAGTTGCTCGTCAATACCTACGTCGAGCCGGGCGACGAGGTCTGCCTGTTGAAGCCCTCTTACGCCATGTATCGCTTCTACGCAGAGGTGGCGGGGGCTTCCGTGCGCGAAATTCCTTACCCGCAGGACACGCTGGCCTTCCCGCTGGATGAGCTGCTGGCCGCGCTCACCGGGCGCACGCGGGCGGTTTTCATCGCCAATCCCAACAATCCCACGGGTACGGCGGCCGGGCTGGAGGCGATCCAGTGCGTGCTGGAGAAAGTGCCGCAGGCGGCGGTGCTGGTGGACGAGGCGTATTACGAGTTCAGCGGCATCACCGCGCTGCCGCTGCTCGGGCGCTACCCCAACCTTTTCCTCAGCCGCACCTTTTCGAAGGTCTACGGGCTGGCTGCGCTGAGGCTGGGATGCCTGCTTTCCCAGGCGGCCAACATCGCGTGGGTGCAAAAGGGGCAGTCGCCTTACAGTGTGAACGCGGTGGCGGCGCTGGCGGCGCGGGTCGCCATCCGGGACCAGGACTACATCCGCAGCTACGTCGAGGAAGCACTGGCCGCGCGTGAGCTGCTGTGCCGCGAACTGGATCGGCTGGGCGTGCCTTATTATCCCAGCCAGGCCAATTTCGTGCTGATCCGCGCGGGCGAGCGCGCCATCCCCATCCGGGACCGGCTGCGCGAGGCTGGCGTGCTGGTGCGCGATCGCAGTTATGAGCTGCCGGGTTGCGTGCGGGTGACGGTGGGCACGCGCGCGCAGATCAGGCGCTTCGTCGCCGAGTTGGAGAAAATCTGGTGAGGCAGGTCCGTCCCGACGTGCTAGTTTTGGACATGGACGGCGTGCTGGTGGACGTCAGCCGCTCCTACCGGGAGACGATCCGCCGCACCGTAGAACATTTCACTGGGCGTTTGGTTTCTCCGGGCGAGGTCCAAGCCTGCAAGAACCGCGGCGGGATGAACAACGACTGGGACGTGTCGTTCCAGCTCATCCGCGAGCTGGGCGGGCAGGCGTCCTACCAGGAAGTGGTGGAGCGTTTCCAGCAGATCTTCTGGGGGTCGAATGGCGACGGCCTGATCCTTCAAGAGCGCTGGATCCCGCGGCCGGGGCTTCTGGAGCGGCTTGCGGCGCGTTACCGGCTGGCCATTTTTACGGGCCGGCTGCGCGTCGAAGCCGCCCACACCTTGCGCCGCTTCGCGCCCGCCATTGCCTTCGATCCCGTGGTCGCCCACGAGGACGTGGAGCGAGCCAAGCCCGCGCCGGACGGCCTGCTGCGAATCGCCGCCGCGCTGCCCGGCTCCCGCCTGTGCTATGTGGGGGATTCGGTGGACGATGCCCGCGCGGCGCGCGCGGCCGGCGTCCCCTTCGTCGGCATCGCCGCTCCCGAGAACCCGAAGCGCAAGGAACTGGCGCGGCTGTTGCGCGTCGAGGGCGCCCTTGCCGTTCTGGGTGACGTCAACGAGTTGGAGGGCCGGCTGGAGTGAGGACCGCCCGCATCGAACGCATCACCAAGGAAACGCGCATCCGCGGGCGCCTGAAAATCGAAGGCTGCGGCCGCTACCGCATCGCCACCGGCATCCGTTTCCTCGACCACATGCTGGAGCTGTTCGCCCGGCACGGCGGCTTCGATCTGAGGCTGGAAGCCAAAGGGGACTTGGACGTGGACCAGCACCACACGGTGGAGGACGCGGGCATCGTGCTGGGCCAGCTTTTCGATCAGGCGTTGGGCGACCGGCGTGGCATCAATCGGGCCGGTTACTTCCTCATGCCCATGGACGAGACGCTGGCGGTGGCGGCCGTGGACTTGAGCGGGCGGCCGTATCTGGTCTACCGGGACTCGGTGCGGGCCAGGATGGTGGGCGATCTGCAAGCCGAACTGGTGGAGGACTTCCTGCAAGGTTTTGCCACCCACGCCCGCGCCAACGTACACGTGCGGGTGCTGTACGGCCGCTCGAGCCACCACCAGATAGAAGCTGTCTTCAAGTGCCTGGCGCGGGCGCTGGCCTACGCCTGCTCGCTCGACAAGCGGCTCCGCCGCCAGTTACCATCCACCAAGGGATTGCTGTGATCGCGATCTACGATTACGGCGCAGGCAACCTGCGCTCGGTGGCCAATACGCTGGAGGCCATCGGCGCGCCCTACCGGATTGTGCGCGACGTCGAGCGGCTGCGGCGTGCTGGGAAGATCATTCTGCCCGGCGTGGGGCATTACGGCCAGCTCTTGCGCGCGCTCGATACGGCGGGCGCGAGGGAGGCTTTGTTGGAGGCCATCCGCCAGGGAGTTCCCTATCTGGGAATCTGTCTGGGCCTTCAAGCGCTTTTCCAGGGAAGCGAGGAGGCGCCGGGGGTGCGAGGCCTGGGTCTACTCGCGGGCCGCGTGGCCCGGTTTCCCGCTGGCGCGCGCGTCCCTCACATGGGCTGGAACCGCGTGAACCTGCTGCGAAGCTCCAGGTTGCTCGAGGGGATTGCCCCCGGCTCGTACTTTTACTTCGCGCACAGCTACTACGCGCCGCTGACAGAGGCGACGGTCGCGACAGCCACGTATCATGCGGACTACACGGCCGTGCTGGAAACGGAAAATATTTTTGGCGTGCAGTTTCATCCGGAAAAGTCGGGCGGCCTCGGGCTGGCAGTTATGAGGAACTTCGTGGAGTTGTGAACATGTTGGCCAGGCGCATCATCCCGTGTCTGGACGTCACCGGCGGGCGCGTGGTCAAGGGCGTCAACTTCCTCAACCTGCACGACGCCGGGGATCCCGTGGAGCTGGCCGAGCGCTACAACGAGCAGGGCGCCGACGAGCTGGTCTTCCTGGACATCACGGCCTCGAGCGACGATCGTGAAATCGTGGCAGACGTGGTGGCACGCACCGCGCGCAAGGTTTTCATCCCGCTGACCGTGGGGGGCGGCATCCGTTCGGTCGCCGACGCGCGGCGCATCCTTCTGGCCGGCGCCGACAAGGTGAGCGTAAACACGGCTGCGGTGCGGCGTCCCGCGCTGATCCGCGAACTGAGCGAGGAGTTCGGCTCGCAGGCCGTGGTGCTGGCCATCGACGCCAAACGCGTGGGCCCGGGGCGCTGGACGGTTTACGTCCGGGGCGGCCGGGAGGACGCCGGGCTGGACGTCATCGAGTGGGCCGCGCGCGGCGAGCAGTTGGGCGCGGGCGAGATCCTGCTGACTTCCATGGACACCGACGGTGTGCGGCAGGGATTCGACCTCGAGCTGACGCGGGCCGTCTCCCGCGCCACGCGCATTCCCGTCATTGCCTCCGGGGGCGCGGGCCGGCCGGAACATTTCCTGCAAGTTTTGACGGAAGGGGAGGCCGACGCCGCCCTGGCCGCCTCCATCTTCCACTACGGGACGTACACGGTGGGCGATCTCAAGCGCTTCCTGGCCGAGCGCGGGGTGCCGGTACGGACATGATCCTGCCCTGTATTGACTTGATGGACGGCAAGGTCGTGCAGCTCGTCCAGGGCCGCGAAAAAGCCTTGGAGGCCGGCGATCCCGAGAGCATGCTGCGCCGCTTCGCGAGCTTTCGCCAGATCCAGGTGATCGACCTGGACGCGGCGATGGGGCGGGGATCCAACGAGCAGATCGTAGCGCGCCTGGCGGCGAAGGCGGCCATCCGCGCCGGCGGGGGAGTGCGCAGCGTGGAGCGCGCGCGGCGGCTCGTCGAGCAGGGCGCCCGCAAGGTGATCGTGGGCACGGCGGCATTCACCGACAGCGGCGTCAATCGCGAGTTCCTTGAATGCGTGGCGGCCGCAATCGGCCGCGATCGGTTGATCGTGGCTCTGGACTCCCGCGGCGGCCGCGTCGTGATCCGGGGCTGGCAAGAGGCGACCGCCCTCAGCGCCGAGGACGTGCTGGCGCAACTGGAGCCCTACTGCGGGGGCTTCCTGTGCACGTACGTGGACAAGGAAGGAATGATGGCGGGCACGGATCTGGACTGGTTCCGACGCTTGCGCAGGGCCACTTCGTGCGAGCTGACTGCGGCCGGAGGCATCGCCAGCATGCAGGAGGTGCGGGAACTGGTGGCGATGGGCGTCAACGTCGCGCTGGGGATGGCCATCTACACGGGAAGGCTGGATCTGGGCGAGCTGGCGGCTTTGGATCAGCAGGTCTGAGGGCGTTCCGCCGGAGCCGTGGAAAACTCGCGCCGCGCGGCCGCGAGCAGGGTTCCAAGGATCTGCGCGAGCGCCCGGTAAAAGGGATGGCGCGCGTGGGAAGCGATGGCAGTGGCGAAGCGATCCATCCACGCCAGATGCTGGTCGAAAAACGAAGCTCGCTCGCTGGCTGGCGCGCCGGGTAACAACCAGGCTGACCAGAAGGCAGCCAGCAGCCCGGCGTGATCGGCCGGCTCGTTGGCCTGCTTGGGTTCGATCCCCGCGCGCCGGAACCACTGCAAGGCGAGCCGGTGGGCTTCTCCCATCAGTTGGGGTTCGGGGGCCCAAGCCGACTGCCACGGGGCGCAGGGCGCGCCATCGGGGTGCAGGAACAAGCGAACGTACTCGCGCTCCAGATCGAGTGAGTCGCCCTCCAGACTTGCAGCCAGCTCATCCGGGGTGGGAAGGCCCGGCGCGGGCGGCAGGGAGCCTGCCAGCTCCGCCAGCGCGTCCCGATCCGCACTCAAGAGGGCGCGGGCGACAAAGGCCCACCACGCCGAGGCCTCCTCCGGCCCCATCGTCAAGCCGGCTTCTCCACGGTGACCACCGCTTCCATGATGCAGGCCGCGCCGGCGAAGTTGCCCGCCTCGAGCATCTGTTCGACGGTCTGG
>JBMFPL010000165.1:0-7615 GCA_049969115.1 Bryobacteraceae bacterium
GTGACGGTTCTGGTGCGAGGCGACGTGGCCGCGGTGCGCGCCGCCACTGATGCCGGCGCCGCTGCGGCCCGCCGCGTGGGCGAGCTGATCGCCGTCCATGTCATCCCGCGGCCGCATCCGAGCCTGGAAGACGTCCTGCCCATCGGCAAGAGCAACCCGGGCAAGTAGGCAATCCGGCCCGGAAGACAGTCATGATTCTGGCTCGCGTCGTCGGTACGGTGGTCGCCACCCGGAAGGACCCGCGGCTGGAAGGCAAGAAACTGCTCGTCCTCAAGCCGGTCACGCCGGAAGGAAAGGAAGAGGCGGGCTACGTGGTGGCAGTGGACACAGTGGGCGCGGGCTACCGCGAAATGGTGATCGCCGTTTCCGGCAGCTCGGCGCGCATGGCCGAGGGATGCCGGGACCGTCCGGTGGACACCGCCATCGTGGGCATCGTGGACACGGTCAGCTTGGACCGGAAGGAGTGAGCCCTATGTACCTGGGTCGCGTAGTGGGCTGCGTCTGGGCCACGGTCAAGAACGCCAATCTTACCGGTCACCGGCTGTTGATCGTGCAGCCGGTGACGCCCGAGCTGGTGGACAAGGGCCGCAGGATCGTGTGTACCGATTGGACCGGCGCGGGCGCCGGCGAGATCGTCTACTGGACGCGGGCGCGCGAAGCCAGCTTCGCCTTCCTGCCGGACGAGGTGGTCACCGACGCGACCATCGTGGGCATCGTGGACAGCATCCACGTCAACCGCGAGGCCGGCCAGCGGCGGGGCTCCGGAGGCGTGCCGTGCTGATTGCGCGCGTCATCGGCGAGCTGACCGCCACCCGCAAGCACCCCTCCCACGAAGGGCTCAAGCTGCTGCTCGTGCAACCGCTCGATCTGGATGGCAGCGAGCGCGGGGACGCGGTGGTTGCCGTGGACGCGGTGCAGGCCGGCGTGGGTGACCGCGTGCTTCTCACCACCGAGGGCTACAGCGCGTTCAGCAGCGTAGGCCGCCCCATGACTCCCATCGAAGCCGCCGTCATCGGAATCGTAGATGAGGTCGATCTCAAGCGGGTTTGAGCGCTGGCCGGTTTTTCTGCCGCCCCGGTCCCCCCTGAGTGAACCGGTCGGCGGAGCCCCACCCCGCAAACGGCCCGGCGGCGCAGCAGCACAAGGGAGGTGGACGTATGAACCGCAGGTCTTTTCTGGCAACGACGTTGGGCGCGGCCGCTACGGCCGCAGTCGAACCGCGCCTGAGATGCCGCAGGCACGGCGGCTTCAAGATTCTGCTCATCTCGGACCTGCATTACAGACCCGAGCCCGACCCGCACGGCATCGCCATGACCGAGCAACTCATCGAAGCGGAAAAACCCGACCTGGTGATCGTCAACGGCGACTGCCTTTCGGGCGCGGATTGCCCTTCGCCGGAGGCGGTGCGCACGGCCATCGCCAACGTGGCTGCGGCCATGGAGAGCAAGCGGGTGCCGTGGGCGATCACCTTCGGCAACCACGACCAGGAGCATTACCCGAAGACCAGGCTGGACAAGGATGCCGTGCTGGCCATGTACGCCGCCCACCCGCACAACATCAACGCGGGTTACCAGCGCGGGCTGACGGGCGCGGGCAACAAGCACCTGCTGATCTGGAATGCGAGCGGGACCCGCCCGGTCTACTGCGTGTGGCTGCTCGATTCCAACGAGTATGTGACTGAAGGGAAAAACAGGTACTACGACTGGATCCACACCGACCAGATTCAGTGGTACTACCGCAGCTCGATCGAGCTGGAAAAGCAGTACGGCGGGAAAATTCCCGGCCTGATGTTTTTCCACATCCCGCTGCGCGAGTTCAACGAGATGGTCAACCACGCCAAGATCATCGGCGCGCGGCACGAGCCCGAGGCGCCCTCGCACATCAACAGCGGACTGTTCGCGGCGGTGCTGGAACGCGGCGACGTGCGGGGCATTTACTGCGGTCATGACCACACCAACAACTATGTGGGGGTCTGGAAGGGCGTGGAGCTGGGCTACGACGGGTCGGCCGGCCACCGCGCCTACCCGCGGGTGCCGCCGGAGGATCCTTCCAACGGGAAGACGCGCGGCGGGCGCGTGTTCCTGATCTCGGAAGGCCCGCCGGCGCGCCACAAGACCTGGATGCGCTTCAAGGACGGCACGGTCAACTGGGAGTTCCAGTCCGAAGCGTACTCGAACTACCAGTTGGGCCTGTAGGCGCGCGGCGCCTCAGCGTTTCTTGAGAGTGATGCTGAGGCCGGCGCCCTGCATGTAGAAGACGGTCTCGAGGTTGGGATCGGCGCTGACGCGGCGCACGTAATCATCGGCCATCTCCACGTTGTGCGCCAGGATGAGGCCTCCGGGCCGCACCAACGGCAGCAGTTTTTCGAGGTAATCCACGTAGCCTTCCTTGTCGGCGTCAATGAAAACCACGTCGGCCGGCTCCTTCACCCTGGTCACGTTCTGGTGGGCGTCGCCTTCGATCAAGGTGACCATTTTGTCCACGCCGGCCTGCTTGAAGTGCTCACGAGCCATGGCTGCGCGGCGCGAGTCAATCTCGAACGTAGTGAGCCTGCCGCCGGTTTTCTGCAAGGCCAGACAGAACCACAGGCCGGAGTAGCCGGTGGACGTGCCGACTTCGATGACATGGCGGGCGCCGGTGGCCTCGGTCAAAAGCCTTAGCATCCGCCCATCGGTGGCCGGGACGCTGGAAAACGTACGGCCAGTCTCCTCGACTTGCTGGATGACGGCGAGGATGCGCTTTTCGGCTTCGTCTTTGGCCAGCGGTGGGGACTCCATCGCGCCCGGACGACGCCAGGGCCCGCGGCGCTGAGCGGCGAGAAAGCCGGCCGTGACCAAAGATAAAACAATCAGTAAACGTATTGTTTTCGTCATGGGCTTCTCTCCCTGCATCAGGACACTCAGGGCAGCACGACCACTGGCGCGCGGGCGAAGGCGAACCGCTTGCCCACCTGATCCACCAGCGTGACCTGACAGGTGTAACGCCCCGGCCCCAGATCCTTCAGCGGCACTTCGAAGCGCACCGGCAGCACGCCAGGCCGCGCGGCCGCCGTGTCGCTCAACTGGACCGGAGATGACTGGAACGCCTTGCGCCGGCCCCGCAGGAACGCCAGTTCGCCCAGCACGCTGATCTGACGATCCTGGGGATCCACCGCCGGGTCGTAGACCTCGAGATAAACGTACAAGTTCTGATCGCGGCGGAACACCCGTGTGACGCTGGGCGCCAGCTTCTGGTTGTCCTGAACCAGGGGGCTGGAAGCCAGCAGCTTGCGGTTGCGCGTCGCCGCTCCGATCGCGGCAGTGATGGGTTCGCGCTGGCTGGCCAGCACCAGCGAGCTGGTGCGGAGTCGCTCCTTGACGGATTCGAGATCGGGCACCTGGAAGGTGGTTTCGAAGGTGCCGATGCGTCCCAGCAGGTTCTCGCGCGCCAGGAACTTGAGGCGGTAATTTCCCGGGGGCAGCGTGAAGCCCGTGTCGTACTGGAAATTGCGCCGCTCCAGATGGGCGTCTTCGGCGCGCAGGCGCACGCGGATGCCGTCGCGCACCACGGCCGCCACCTTGCCGCGGCTGTCACGGACCTCGCCGATGAAGTCGAGCTCGGTGGACTCGGTCGAGCCCTTGCGCGCCAGCAGGATCTCCGTTCCGGGGATCTTCACCGACACGGGCACGAAGTAGCGGTCGCGCGCCAGCCGGAAGTAGTTGACTTCCAGGGCCAGGGGCAGGTCGGTGATGGGATCGCCCAGGGCCAGGGCTTCCTGGAGCTGCTGTTCCTTGTCAGCCTCGGTGAAGCGCGAGAAATCCTTGGGGGCGAAATAGCCGCTGCGGTAGTCGAGCCGGGCGTGCAGCGGCCGGTTCAGCTTCACCTGGATCCGGCGGAATCGGCCGTCCTGGGCCTGGTTGGTGGGGTAGTAGCCCAAGATGTAGTAGCTGCGGATATCGTTTTGCGCCTGGCGGATGCCCAGCGTCAGGTCGTTGGCGTCCAGGAAAGCCCTGCCGCCGGTGTCCTCGGCGAGCGCCACCAGCGTATCCTGCCGGGCGAAGAAGCGCTCCATTTGCCCCCGTTGCGCCTGCCCGGAGAAGATGCTCGTGCCGCGGGGAGAGGCCTGGGAGGCGTCGCCGCCCGCCACCGTGGCTACCAGCCCGCGCGCGTCCACCGGGTAGAAGGAGATGTTGGCGCGGATGGCCGCGTTGATCGTGGCCCGCAACTGCGAATCGTTCTCGACGCCGGTGCGGCTGACGCCGCTGGAAAAGTAAATCAAGGCCTTCTTTTCGGGCAAGGCCGCCAGCATCCGGGCGGCGGTTTGCAGGGCGGCGAGCTTGCGGTCGGTATTGAAGATATTGAACTCGCTTTCGTCGGCGGTGAACGCGGTGCCGGTATCCTCGGCGGTCTCCTCGTCGGTTTTCGCCTCGGCGGCCAGCTCGCTGGCTTCACCGGTGCGGAACGAGCGAATGACGCGTTCCAGCGCGTCGCGGTCGTCGGTGAAATCCTGCTCGACCTTCAGTTGTGTGCCGAAGGTCATGACGGCCACCAGGTCGGCGGGCTGCATCTGCTCGCGGATGAACTTGAGCGCCGCCTCGTGGGCGCGCGCCTGGTCGGCGGGCGGCATCGAAGAGTGATCGAAGAAAAGCACCAGCAGGCGGCGATCCTGGTACTGGATTTTGCCCGGGGCGGCCACGCGGATCGTGCCGCTGCGGTTCTCGGCCGCGGGCCGCTCGGGTACCGCAGCGCGCTGAAGGGGTTGAGCCGCGGGCTGGGGCGGGGGAGGCTCGATGCGCTGGAATTCAAAAATGGAGATGGTCTGCGGTTTGCCATCCTCGAGGATGGTGAAGTCATCCTTGATGAGGCCGGTGATGTCCTTGCCGAAACGGTCGCGCACGAACACGTTGACGATGACGAGGTTGGTGGTCGTGCGGAACACAGGCGCGGTCT
Source organism: Bryobacteraceae bacterium (assembly GCA_049969115.1). Lineage (GTDB taxonomy): Bacteria > Acidobacteriota > Terriglobia > Bryobacterales > Bryobacteraceae > DTHT01. The sequence continues at coordinate 4,930 of JBMFPL010000165.1, forward strand.
GCTGCCCCAGGGCGGCGGCGAACAGCAGGGCAGCAAGGAGGGGAACGGGGCGGCGTGCCATGGTCAGAACCTCAGGCGGAGTTGGGCGGTGATGCGCCGCATGGGCGCGGTGGCGGTGGGCAACCCGTAGTCGGCTGCGTTCACCACGGTGCCGAGATTGGTGTAGCTGACGTGGTTGGTGAAATTCTGGCTGTCCACTCTGAGTTCGAGCTGGCGCCGCTCGCCCAGCGGGATGATGCGCGCCAACGAGAGATTGAGAGCGAGCCGGGTGGGGCCGTCAATGGTATTGCGGCCGGCGTTGCCGAAGGTTCCCGGGCGCGGGATGGTGAAGGCGGCCAGGTTAAAGAAGCCCGTGTCGCTGTGGATGGGCAGGCCGGTTGCGTCGGCGCGCCCGCTGCCCACGGCGCCGGTGCCGCCGGTATCGGCCAGATTGCCCAGCACCCGGGCAGTAAGCGGCGTGCCTGAGCTGGCCGTCAGGCCCCCGCTCAGGCTCCAGTTCTTCAGGATGCGCGCCAACCAGGGCGAGGAAGCCAGTAGCGTGCCGCCATCGCGGACCGGGGAACCGAACACGTAAAACAGGCTGAGGCTGTGGCGCTGATCGAAGCTGGAGCGGCCGCGCTCGGCGCGCAGGTCTTTGTCGTTTTGCGCAACCACCGCCGCGCCGCCGCCCAGGGTCGAGGCGTTGTCAATGGATTTCGAAAAGACGTAGAGGAGGTTGGCCGAGATGCCGTGCGCCATGCGCCGCATCAGGCGCACCTGGCCGCCGTGATAGATCGAGTTGCCCTCCGAGCTGTCCCAGGTAAAGCCGACAGCGTTGCCGATGCGGCGTCGCTCCTCGGCAGTGAGGGGCGAGCCGGGCGGCGCGCGGTTGGGCATGCGCTGGATATCGAGCCGCGTTCCTTTGGTGCCGAGATAGGCGAGCTCGAGGACCATGGTGCGGCCGAGCGATTGCTGCAAGGAGAAGTTCCACGTCTGCGCGTAACCGGTTCGATAGCCGCGGTCTACCGCATAGGTGTTGGTGATGGTCTGCGAGGGCGCCGTGGCGAAGCCGTTGCGCAGGGTGAGAACGCGAGTCTCGCTGGTGGTCAGGCTGGCGGTATTGGCGAAGGGCGGTTGCGAGGCCAGCCGCTGCGGGAACTGGCCGTAAATCGCCCCGTTGTAGAAGACGCCGTAGCTGGCGCGTACGATAAGGGTCCGCTGGCCGAGCGGCCGCCACGCCAGGCCCACACGAGGCGCAAAGTTGTTGCGGTCGGGATCCACCAGCCCGCGCGGGAACTTGCCGCTATAGGGACCGGCCTGTCCCGGCGTGACCACGGCCACGGCGGTGAAATCCGGGGCCACGTCGAGGTTGGCAATTTTGTCGTACCTCTCGTAGAAAGGTTGGAAATACTCGTACCGCAACCCCAGGTTCAGGCTCAGGCCGGTGCGCGGCCGCCAGTCATGCATGAAAAACCCGCTGGCCACCGAGGAGCGGAAGTAGGTGTTCGAGGCGCCGAAGCGGATGGAGCTGGATTGCGGCAACCCCAGCAGGAAGTCGGCGAAATCCAGCCCGGTGCCCGGCACCGGCTGCTTGCGCTCGTCCAGGGCGCTGGTGGCCAGGCCGGTAAAGGTGAAGGTGCCCCGGGCGTTCTGGTCGGTCCGCGTGTTTAGCTGCATGCGTCGGAACTCGCCGCCCACCGTGAAGGTATGCCGCCCGCCCACCAGCAGCAGAAAGGGTGTGACGGAGACGGTCTGGTTGCGCTGGAGCAGGGCGCTCGAGTCGGTCAGGTCGCCGAAGTTGGTGAAATTCAGATTGGGCGGCCCAAAATTGACGGGATCGTGCGAGACGCCCAGAATGCCCAGTTCATCCGCCACGTCGCGCTTGTAGGCGAAATGAGGGAGCGACTCGTTGCGGTTTCGTGAGAAATTGGCTCGCAGGGTCCAGATGGTGGAACGGCTGAAATTGTGAGTCCAGCCGCCGGCCAGGCTCCAGCCATGGCCGTTTACCGAGTCGCGAAAGCCGTAAAGCTGGCTGTTGGTTCCGCTGCGCCACTGCGAGTTGAAGTTCGCATCGAAGCGGTCCTTCTGGGTCGCCGAGCGCATGACGCGGAATCCGAACTGGTCGCTGTCATTACCGTTCGAGGTGACGTATTGGTAGTTCTGCACGGACCCGGGCTGGTTGGGGAGCGGGAAGAACTCGAGCAGGCCGCGCGCGATAGGATCCATGCGCGATATCGGGATCCGGTTGCCGGGCAAAGGCGTGCGCCCTGCGGGGTCGTACAGCACTGGGGTCAGCGATCCCAATGGCTCCGAGAAATCGCCCTCGCGGTGGGCGGGCGTGGGCAGGGTCGAGACGGCGTTGTAGGGGCTCCTGGAGCGAACCCCCGTATAGTTCACGAAAAAGAACGTGCGGTCGCTCCTTGGCAGCTTGGGCAGGACGAGCGGCCCGCCGAGGTTGAACCCGAAGCGGCTTTGCGCGTAGGAGGGCTTCTCGACCTTTTGCCCGGTGAGCGAATAGGGCCTGGCGTCGAGCGCGGAGTTGTTCAGGCTGAAAAACAGGCCGCCGCGAATGCCTTCCCTGCCTCGCGTGATGCGGTTGCCGAAGGGGCCGTCGCCGAGCCACGGGGCTCGCCCGGGGCCGCCGAAGCCGCGCCGGGCGCCCGGACCGCCAGCCGCTGCGCCGCGGCCATCACGCATTCCTGGACCG
>JBMFPL010000166.1:0-850 GCA_049969115.1 Bryobacteraceae bacterium
CTGCAAGCTCAGAATGGCGAGATCCGTGTTAAAGATGCGGACGTTGCCCGCCGGGCCGCTGGGGGTCAGCACGGTCTGCGCCACCAGGGTGCTGGCCGCCAGACTTGCCGCCGCGGCCGCCAGCATCGCTGCCTTGACGCCGCTGGCCTTGCGCCCTACCATTTCCTCGCCCCTCGCAAGCCCTCAACGATCATTGTATCGGCTGGGAAACGCTCCGCAACCAGCTTGGGCACCCGTAGATGGACCGACTTCATTATAGTCCCCCGGCCGGGACGCAAGCCCCCGCCACGGACCGCCCGTCGTGCGCCCGCGACGCCGGGAGGCGGCTGGAACCCGCGGGCTGGCCGATACTTCCGGGCAGGCTCGCGCTATGCTAGAGTGCAAACATCTATGGCTTCCCGAAGTGTGAACAAGGTCATTCTCATCGGGCACCTGGGCAAGGACGCCGAAACCCGTTACACCGCTGGCAACGCCGCGCGCACCACCTTTCCCTTGGCGACCAACTACCGCTACAAGGATCCCCAAACCGGCGAGTGGAAAGAGGAAACTGAGTGGCACAACATCGTGCTCTGGCGGCAGGAGAATCTGAGCAATTACCTGACCAAGGGCCAGCAAGTCTACGTGGAGGGCCGCATCCGCACGCGAGCTTACGAGGACAAAGACGGGCAGAAACGTTACCTCACCGAGATCGTTGCCCAGAACGTGATCCTGCTCGGCGCACGTGCGCCTGACGTGCCCGCGCCCGAAGAGGGCGTTGCGCAGGCGCCGGCTCGCGGCCCCGTCAAGCCGGCGGCGCCGCCCGAGGAACCCTTCCCGGACGAAATCACCGACGACGACGTTCCGTTCTGAT
>JBMFPL010000166.1:860-7588 GCA_049969115.1 Bryobacteraceae bacterium
CCTCCGGCCTTGTTGCCGCGCCGGCGCGGCCGGCCCGCCTGCTAAGATGGCAGGGGATGGCGTGCCCCTACTTCTATCCCGTTGAGCGGTTCAGTGACAAGGCTTGGCCCAAGCCGCCACGGCTTCCACTGGGCGATCCTTACGTCGGCCTGTGCTGTGTGGACCCGTTGCGCGAGTACCGGCCCGATGACACCGCGTTGCGGGAGTGGTGCAACCGTGGTTACCCGCGCAACCGCTGCCCCCGCTTCCCCTCCGGCGAGGGCCCGGATATGGTGCGTTTCAGCGTCATCAGCGACCGGGATGGCGTCCTTCGCATCTATTACGTGATCGAGAAAAACGGCGGTCCCATGGAGCACGGCGAGATCGAGTACGAAGTCCAAACGCGCCGCTTCCGCGCCAACCTGGCGGGAGGTATGCTCGAACGGCAAGCCCAGGCTTACGCTGAGAGCTATCTCAGGCGCAAGAGCGAACCGCAAGACGACGCCCACTACCCTCACCGTCGCTGATCGCTATCCAGCCATGAGCGTGCCCGATAGCCAGCAATCGCCGCTGCCCGGCCGCCCGGTGCGGGAGTCCGTCTCCGAGTACGCCGAGCTGGCTCTGCCCACCGACGCCAATCGCTTCGGATTCCTGCTGGGTGGGCGCATCATGCATCTGGTGGATATCGCAGGCGCTACCGCGGCCATGCGCCACGCCCGGCGACCCGTCGTTACGGCATCAGTGGACTACATGAGTTTCCTGCACCCCATCCGCATCGGTCAGCTCGTCATCCTGCGCTCTTCGGTCAACCGCGTCTTCCGGACCTCGATGGAGGTGGGCGTGAAAGTGTTCGTCGAAGACTTGCTCACCGGCGAGCAGCGCCACACCTGCTCGGCCTACCTCACTTTCGTCGCCATTGACGAGCACGGGCGACCGACGCCCATTCCTCCGGTCATCCCGGAAACCGAAGAGGAAAAGCGCCGTTACGAGGAGGCTGGCCAGCGCAGGGAACGGCGCCTCCTCATGCGGAAGTGATCGGGCGCTCCGTTCTCAGTCAGCCTGGTTGGCCTTGTACATGTACTTGATCGCGGGCTTGTAAACCAGCAGGTTGGGAGCGCTTTCCCGCCTGATCTTCAGGCAAAGCTTGTCGTACCACTCGATCGTACCGCGGATCTCCTCGCCGTCCTGGAGCACCAGCACCATGGGAGTTTTGGCCTGCATCTGCTTGACGTAGTAAAAATTCTCGGCGTTGGTCTGCTCCGGGGGCGGCGCCTTTTTTGGGTGGTTGTTGCGACGCTGGGCATTCGCCGGTTCCTTGACCTCGACCAGGGACGGACGAATGAGCTTGCGGTTGGCGGTTTCCATGCGGCCACTCCCTTATGAATACGCTTTAATTAACCCTTGCGGCCTTTCGGGGCCTTTTCACAGGGGAACTGCGTTCGTCAGCTTAGGTCTATGGATAGCACAGACTCCCGGGGTCTGCAACCTCTTCAACGGCCCGCGCTGGACGGCCTGCCGGACGATGGCGTTGCACCCCCTGGCGGCGCGTTCTTTACGTACTTATCGAACCAGGCCAGCATTTCGTAGAGCACGTGCTCGACCGACTCGCGCGCCACGTAGGCGTGCGACTCGTGGGGCAGCATCACCAGACGGACCTGGCCGCCGTTGCCGCGGATCGCCTGGTACATCCGCTCGGACTGGATGGGAAACGTGCCGGGGTTGTTATCGGCCTCCCCGTGAACCAGCAGGATGGGCTCGTTGATCTTGTGCGCGTGGGCAAAGGGCGAGACCTTGATGTACAGATCGGGCGCTTCCCAGAAGGTGCGACGCTCGCTCTGGAAACCGAAGGGTGTCAGGGTGCGATTGTAAGCGCCACTGCGCGCCACCCCCGCGCGGAACAGGTCCGAGTGGGCTAGCAGGTTGGCGGTCATGAAAGCGCCGTAGCTGTGGCCCGCAACGCCCACCCGTTCGGGATCGGTGACGCCCAGCTCCACTGCCTTGTCAATCGCGGCCTTCGCGTTAGCGACGATCTGCTCCACGTAAGTGTCGTTGACGGTGCGGAAGTCGCCCACCACCGGCATGGAGGCCCCGTCCACGATGACGTAGCCGGCCAGCAACAAAAACAGGTGAGAGGCGCCGCTGAAGGTGGTGAAGCGCATGGGCGAACCGGTAACCTGCCCGGCAGTGGCGGGATCGTCATATTCCAGCGGGTAGGCCCACACAATAGTTGGCAGCCGCGTTCCCTCCTTGTATCCCGGAGGCAGGTAAAGCGTGAAGGAAAGATCCACCCCGTCGGCGCGCTTGTACGTGACCAGTTGCTTGCGGATGGAGCGCAACTGCGGCGTCGGGTCGGGGACCCTGGTCAGTGCAGTCGCCGCGCCGCTTCCATCGAGCGTCCGCACGTAGTAGTTGGGCGGCTCGGCCGGAGTCTCGCGCCGCGTCAGCACGCGGGCGCCGGCGTCGTCGAGCACGGCCAGGACGCTTTCGTAGCAGTCGGCAGCGGACCGGAACAGCCGTTCGCTCTTGCCAGTCGCCAGATCGAAGCGATCCAGGAAGGGCCGCTCGCCCTCGGGCGTTGCGCCTGCGCCAGCCAGGAAAATCGAGTTCCCGTTTTGCTGGAGGACGCGGTAGCTGTTGGGTAGCGTGCGCAACAGGGGCGTGCCCGGGTCCCCGTAGCGATCGCGGGTATCGCGGCTCCAAAGGATCCGCGGCGTCTGCGAGGGCCGGTCGGCGTCCAGCAGGAGCGTGCGCACCCAGCGTCGCTCGCGCTGGAAGTCCGTCACCAGCAGCAGGCCGCCCGCGGCGCCCCATTCCAGGCCCATGGCTCGATGTTCGGTGCGCACGATCTCGACTGGCGCCGAGGCGAACGGGGCCTTCAGCATCATGACGCGATCGCGGTGCGGGACTTTGCGCCGAGGATCACCGCCGTCCAGCGCCTCCAGCCACACCAGCGTCGCCGGCTCGTTCGGCCGCCACGAATACTGGCGAGGGCCGGTGGGAACCCCATCGGTAGGCACTGCGTCGGCCAGAGGCACGCTGGCCAGTTTATAGATCACCCTGCCTTGCCGGTCCCAGACTTCCACCTCTTTGGGGAAATGCCGGTCCGGATAGAGATACGAGTAAGGCCGGTGAACGCGGGCCACCAACAGGAACGAGCCATCAGGGGAGGGAAGCGCTGTCTGGAAAATGCCGGGCTGGCCGATCTTCGCGATCTTGCCGCTGGCCACGTCCGCCACGGCGAGCTGGGCGGTGAAGTAGTAGTCATAGAGCGCCTCGTCGTGCGGGTTTCGCAGCAAGTCCTGGAAGGTCCACACCGGAGCGCCTCGCCCGTAGGATTCCTGGATGGTGGGTCCCGACGGGGCTTCCGGTGGCTCGGGCGGTTTCCCGCGCCCCTCGGGGATGAGGCGCACCAGCAGCGACTGACTGCCCGGCATCCAGCGGAAACCGTCGTCGCCCGCCGCGTTGAGCGTCACGCCGGCGATCTTGCGGACCTTGCCCGTGGCCGTTTCCGTGATCCAGAGCTCGACGCCGTCAGCCGTGGTATTCGAGAAAGCCAGGTATTTGCCGTCCGGGCTCCACTCGGGCTGGCCCAGGCGCACCCCCGGCGGCAAGGCGATCTTGAGCTGCTCGCCGCCCGGCAGCCTCACTAGCGTGAAGGCGGTGAAGTACCGTGGCGCATGGGGACCGTTAGTTTTCGGATTGATGCGATGACCAGCCAGCCGCAGCATGGGCTGGGCCAGCTCCCGGATGGGCGGGTAACGCACCCAGTCCATCAGCAGCATGGCGTTGCGGGCGGGGCTGACCGAGACAATCGGGGGCGGCGGCGCGTGCAGCACGTCCAGGATTTGCTTGGGCGGCTTCTGATAGACGTGCTGGCTCCAAGCCGCCAGCGCGCAAACCAACGGGACGATACCACGATAGACGTGTCGCATAGCTGGTATTGTAACGGCCGCCGGCCAAGCGGGTGGCGACCCTCCCGGCCAGCCTCAGAACTCCAGCTTCAGGGCGAACTGAAGGTCGCGGTTGTCAATGCCGATGAGCGTGGAAGTGATGCGACCGACCGTCGGCGAGCCGATGCTCGCGTTGGGAAAGCCGAAGGCCGGCGTGTTGAAAAGATTGAACGCGTCCGCGCGGAATTGCAATCGCATGCGTTCCGCGAACGAGATGTTCTTGACCAGAGACACATCGAAGTTCACGTGGCCGGGCGAGTAAAGCACGCCGCGCCCAACGTTGCCGTAAGTGTTGGGCGGCGGCGCTACGAAGGCGGTGGCGTCGAACCAGTAGTAGGGGTCGGGGTTCGGCAGCGTGCCGCGGCCGATGCGGTCCGGCCAGCTCGGCGCGCCGTTGTTGACGCCTTGAGCCAGGCCCACGTTGAACGGCCGGCCGGTGGTCAGGGTGGTGATGCCGCTGAGTTGCCAGCCGCCAGCCAGCCTTTCTGGCCACCCTGGCCTGCTGACCCACTTCTTGCCCCGCCCGAAAGGCAGCTCGTAGACGTAGCTCACGACGCCCCGATGCTTGACGTCATAGCCGGAAGGCCCCCTGCCGGCCCGGATGTTGGTGATGGTCTGCGGACCGCCAGTCTGGCCGCCGCCCGATGCCGCCGAGCCACCGAAGTCCAAGCTCTTGCCGAAGGTGTAACTGACCAGGAACTGCAAGCCGTGGGAATAACGCTTCACCAGCTTGGTTTGCAGCCCGTGATAAACCGACATGTTCCGCGGGTCTATCTGCACGATGTTCGACATGTTGGAGAGCGGCTGCAACAGCCGGCGCGAGGCCAGCGATCCCGGCCCGGGCTGCACCTCGTTGGGGTCATAGGCAAACACGAGATGAATGCCGCGACTGCCTGCGTAAGCTACCTCCCAGAGCAAGGTCTCGTGCAGTTGGCGCTCGATGTTGAGGCTCCAGGATTCGAAGTACGGTGTTTCATTCTCCCAACTGTGGCCGAGCACGCGCGGGTTGGCGGCGTTCAGTTCCGCCGTGGTGCGTGGCTTCACCACTTGGATGGGCGGGAACGGGTTGTCGATGGTCGGCACTCGTGACCAGTCGGTGGGGTTGGTTTCGGGAGCGAAATTCTGGGAGATCGTCCAGGGCACCTGCTGCCCCAGCAGATTGGACGCCGAGGGCTGTTCGGGGAAGTGGCTCATGCCGAACCCCCCGCGCATGACGGTCTTGCCGGAACCGAACAGGTCCCAGGCAAAGCCGAACCGGGGCGCAAAGTTCTTGTAGTGGGTCTTCTTGCCCACGCTGCGCGAGATCCCCTCCTCGCCTGCGTAGACCAGCTTCAGGTTCGCTATGTCGAAATTAGTCAGTCGGTTGCGAATTTCCTTTTCCGGCCAGTAGATTTCGTGCCTCAACCCGATGTTCAACGTCAGCCGCGGCGATGCTTTCCAGTCGTCCTGGATGAACCAGGCCTGGTCCTGCACCGTCATGTAGTAGGGCTCCAGCAGGAAACCCCGTGAGCCGCCGGTCGAGTAACCGATGAGCAGGGTCGCCAGTCCCGTGCCCTGAGTGTTGGTGACCGGGTCATTGGTGAAGTTGCGCGCGAAATTCAGCGTACTGCGCGTGTCCGTGTTGGTGTAGGGAGAGACAAGCCGGCGCACATAGTGATAACCCACCTTGAGCTGGTGCCGGCTCTTCATCCAGAAGATGCTGTCGGAAACCTGGTAATGGGTCTCGCGCGGATTGCAGGGCAAAAACGCCGGCCCGCCGCTAAGGCCGGTGAAGTCCGCTACGTTGATGTTCGGCAGGCCGCTGGCGAAGTGGGTCACGTTGATGCCGCGGATGCCCAGTGACTCCGCTGCCTTGTGGCCGTAATCGGACTGGTACGTCGTAGGCGTAGTCCGCGCAAATCCGGTGCGGAATTCGTTGATCAGGTTGGGCCGGAAGATATGCGTCTCGTTCAGGGCGAGCCCCTGCGTCTTCAGGCGGGTGTTCTGGATGCCGGCCACGTAGGGCCCCAGATCGAATTTCTGCTTTGCCTCAGGCGGCGTAGGCAGGCAGCACTGCGCCTGGCCCTGCGGAGCGTCCAGCTTATAGTTCTGGAAACTGTAGCGGGCGAAGAACGTATCTTTGGCGCTGAAATTGTGGTCCGCCCGCATGTTGAAACCGTTGTCGTTGACGACGCGATTGGCAGCCGAAGTGTAATTGTTGAAATTGCCCGGCGCGTTGGGCAGCGGGTAGATGCTGGCCACGTTGCGGCTCACCGGATGGATCCGGTTGGGTGGGATGATGTTGCCCGCGAAAGCATCGCGCAAAAACTGCGGGTTGGTTACCGTTACCGGCCTGGTGGGGTCGTAGTTCGGATTCCTCCGGGTGGTGAGGGGATCATAAATACGGATCAAATTGCCTCGCGTGTCAGTGAATTCGCTGAAATCCCCCGTGCGGGTTTTCCCAGTGGGTACGGTGTTGACGTAAGTCAGGCCCTTGACCTCGCGGGTGCCGAAGTAATCGCCAAAAATGAACGTGCGGTTGCGCCCGTTGTAAATGGCCGGCAGGTAGACAGGCCCGCTCAGCGCGACGCCGAACTGGTTCCGCCGAAAAGGCGGTTTCTGGAGCGGCTTGGCGTTGAAATAATTGCGGGCGTCCAGCTTGTCGTTGCGCAGGTACTCGAACAGGGTGCCGTGGAACTCGTTGGTGCCCGATTTTGTGGAAACCGAGACCACGCCTGCGCCCCGCCCGAATTCGGCCGAGTAAACGCCGGTCAGCACCTTGAACTCGCGGACCGACTCGAGCGAGGGCATCACGATCAC
>JBMFPL010000167.1:0-7571 GCA_049969115.1 Bryobacteraceae bacterium
GTAGAAGGCGCGCTTGCCCAGCGCGATGGCGAGCGGGCTGGCCTCGGCGATGCGCGCCACCAGGCTCATGGTTTCCTCGCGCAGCTTGCCGGCGGGGGCAACGCGATTGACCAGGCCCCAGGCAAGCGCGGTGCGCGCATCCACCGGTTCGGCCGTCACCAGCATCTGCAAGGCTCGCTTGGGCCCGATGGCGCGGCTGAGCGCGACCATGGGTGTAGAGCAGAACAGGCCGATGCGCACGCCGGGCGTGGCGAAGGTGGCCTCTTGGGAGGCCACCGCCAGATCGCAGGCGGCAACCAACTGGCAGCCGGCCGCGGTGGCGACGCCCTGGACCTCGGCGATCACCGGCTGCGGCGTGTCGCGCAAGGCCCGCATGAGACGCACGCAGGTCTGGAAGACGCGCCGGTACTGCTCCGGGCCGCGGCCGCGCAGTTCGGAAAGATCGTGGCCCGAGCAGAAGGTCGTGCCCGAGGCGGCTAGGACGACGGCGCGCACCTCGGGGTTGGCGCCGGCGCGCCCGAGCGCTTCGATGAGTTCCTCCATCAGCTGCAGGGAAAGCGCGTTGCGGCGCTCCGGCCGGTTCAGCGCGAGGATGGCGGCCGGCGGCTGGACTTCGCAGATCAAATTACGGAACATGGCGGCTCCCTCGGTGCAACGTTTCCAGCATAGCGGGCGGCATGGCCGTGATAGCATAAGCGCTCATGCCGGGTGAAACTGCCGCATCCCGTTACTTCCCGCCATGGGAGCGGGGAGAGCTGCCTCCGGCTCCGGTTTTTCACTGGCGCCAGTGGACCATGCTCATCGGTCCCGGTATGATGATGGCGGGCGCCAATATCGGTGGCGGCGAGTGGCTGTTCGGACCGGTGGTTACCGCGCAATACGGCGGCCGTATCATGTGGATCGCCACGCTGTCCATTGCCCTTCAAGCCTTTTACAACCTGGCTGTGATGCGTTACGCCCTTTATTGCGGCGAACCGGTTTTTGTGGGATTTTTCCGCACCGCGCCGGGTCCGGTTTTCTGGACCGTTTTTTACTTTCTGGTGGATCTCGGCGGTTTGTTCCCCTATCTTTCTTCCAATGCGGCCGTGCCGCTGGCCACCGTGCTGCTGGGCCGTCTGCCTGCCGCCACCGACGACGTGCTGACGCGCGGCCTGAGTTACGCGATCTTTCTCGCCTGCCTGGTTCCGTTGATTTTCGGCGGGAAAATTTACAACGCACTGGAAAAAGTGATGGTAGCGAAGCTGACGCTGGTGCTCGCCTATCTGGGGCTGACAGCGATCTTGCTGGTGAGCGCGCGGACCTGGTGGGAGATCCTGTCCGGGCTGTTCCGCTTGGGAGCATTGCCCGAAGGCGAATTCGACTGGGCGGTGCTGGCGGCCTTTGCGGCGGTGGCGGGCGCGGGTGGGCTTACCAACAGTTACTTTTCCAATTACGCGCGCGACAAAGGCTGGGGCATGGGAGCGCTGGTAGGCGCGATCCCGAGCGCGGTAGGCGGGCGCAACGTGCAGCTTTCCCACACCGGCCGGGTGTTCGAGCCCGCGGGCGAGGTGCTGGAGCGCTGGCGGGGCTGGCTGCGCCACATCCGTCGCGATCAACTGGCGCTTTGGGTTCCGGGATGCGTGGTGGGCATGGCGCTGCCCGCGCTGTTTTCGCTGGAATTCATCCGCGGCGCTCACGTGGAGGGTCACGCGGCGGCGGCCATGACCGCGGAGGCCATCGCGGCCCGGCATGGCCGCTTGTTCTGGTATCTCACCCTGCTGTGCGGTTTCCTGGTGATGGCCCCGACGCAGGTCAGCCAGATTGACGGCATGTGCCGGCGCTGGACGGACGTGATCTGGACGGGAGTTCGCAGGCTGCACCGGCTGGCGGGCAACCAGGTCAAGTACATTTACTACGCGATCCTGCTGGCCTACGCCTGCTGGGGGATGCTGGCGCTGCGGCTGACGCCGAACCCGCTGGTGCTGGCCATCGCGAGCGGCGTGATGATGAACTTCGCGCTGGCCTTTTCGGCTCTGCACACGCTTTACGTGATCTGGAAATTACTGCCCGCGGCTCTGCGACCGGGCTGGCTGCTGCGCGGCGGCCTGCTGGCGTGCGCGGTCTTTTACTTCGGCATCTCGGCCATCGCCTTTCGCCAGCAATGGCCCGCGCTCAGGGCCTGGCTGGGCCTTTGAAGCGGCGGGCGGTCAGCGGAGGTCTTTCCAGGCGGGCAGCGAGTAGTTAGCGCGGTAATTGGACTCGTTATAGTGCGGGTTGCGGATGGGTGCGTAGATGCGCTTGCCGGTGAAGGGCCGGTCCTGCGTGTAAATCCACACGCGGCGGCTGTCCCAAACCACGATTTCGTCGCGCGAATCGCCGGTGAGGTCGAGCACATTGAAGGCCAAGTCAGGGTGCCCGTCGTCGGGGAACATCACCACCCGCCGCAGGTGACCGTCCATCATCCCGCCTTCTTTGGGATTGGCCGAAAGCATGGCGAACTCGATGCCGTCGCCGCGCCAGTTCACGGGCAGGATGGGGCTGCCGGTGTGGACGGGTTCGCCTTGGGCCACGATGTTGCCCTGGTAGTCGAACAAGGTGACGATGCCCGGATTGCGCCAGAAGTTGATGGTCATCAACTGGAGGCCGGGAACGTCGGCGCGGTACCTGGCGATGCTGGGGCTCTGGGCGTGTCCGATGCGGACATGACGGAGGATCCGGCCCTTGAGGTCGAGCATGAGGAAGCCTTCGTCACTGGCGAACCAGTACAGGCGCGGCTCGGCTTTGGGGTCGGCGGAGAAGTTGCCGGCGATGACACCGTCGGCGTGGTCGTGCAGTTCGTCGTGGCTCCATAGCAGGCGGCCGTCGGGAGCATACATGGCGTAGCCGATGAAGAGTTCCTCGCGGCCGTCGCCGTCGAGGTCGAGGGAGTGCGGGTAGTGGCCGGTGTTGGTTCTGCCCTGCCAGAGTAAGTTCAGGTTATTGTCGAAAACCCAGAAGTTCTGGTAGCGGTCCTTGATGAGTATGTCGCGCTGCACGCCGCGGCCGAAAAAATCGGCGAAATAAATCGAATCTCCGACCTCCAGTTCGTAGGGGCGAACCTTGTTTTCCCTGGGCGCAGGGGGCATCCAGGCCCACTTCTCGGGCTTGCCGGTGGCGCCCTCCAGGATCTGGATCTTGAAATCCTTGACCATGACGACTTCGTTGCGCCCGTCGCCGTCCGCGTCGTGGATCTGGAACGGGTTGTCGTGGGCGAGGACGTCGTTGTAAGGATCCGGGCGTCCAATCTGCCAGAGCACCTTGCCGTCCAGGTTGACCGCAGTCAGGCAACTGATATGGGCGAAGGAGTTGTCCTGCACCTTACGGATGTTTTGCGCGATGAGCATGTCGGGGCGGCCGTCGCCGTCCAGGTCGCCGAAGCGCGCGTTGCGCCCTGCACCGAAGCCCGGCGTCTCGAACTTCTTCCACAACCTGGGCTGGGGGTTTTCCGTCCGCAGGCGGGCGAGTTCTTCCTCCCGCCGGCGGATGCGGTCGCGGATGGCGCGGGCGGTTTCATCGGAGACGCTCACGCGGACATCGGTGAAGCGGGCGGGAATGTTGGCCGTGATGCCGATGCGGCCGGCGAGAATCTCGCTATCGCTGGCCTCGATGAGGAGTTTGCCGTCCACCCAGGCGCGGATGCGCGGGCCTTGGTTTTCGACTTTCAGCGTGTAGTAGCGTAGCGTGTCATAGCGGAAGGAGGCCTCGCCGAGCTCGCGCCACTCGGCCACGCGGAACTGTCGCTCCAAAGGCAGCCGGAGGCGCAGCACGGCGCGGTCGCCTGCGGTCAGCGCGAACAGGTAGTAATGGCGGTTGGTGCGGTAGCGGAAAACGATGCCCGCCATGTCCTGGAGGGACAGCGGGCGCACCTTGACTTCGAGCGTGTAATCGAACCATTCCGGATCGCCGGTGACCAGGGTAGGGTTCATGATGCGGCGCCAGGCGTTGATTTCGTGCTGCTCGACGTAGGTCTTGCCGTCTTCGTCGCCGCCGGCCCAGGAGTCGGTGTGGCAGATGGCGTTCTCCCAGGGATCCAACGGGACGCCGCGATGGGGCAGGTAGTGATACTCCTGGATGGCGTTGGTCAACTGCTTGATGGGTTCGGAGAGCACGCGCGGCGGCAGGCGCCGGAAGTCATCCTGGAAGAGATCCACAGCCCACAGTGGGGCAGTCACCAGCGCTGCGAGCAGGAAGGCCGGTCGTTCGGTCATGTTTCCGTTGTACTCGAAGCAGCGACCGATGTGCGAGGGCTGGGCGCCGCGGGCGCGGATCTGGGGCGCACTCGGCCAGGAGGCGTCACCGGTGCAAGCCGCGTGCGCGCAGCATGGGCAGCAGCAGGTCTAACCGGTCGCTCTGGAGGTAGTCCGGTCCGGCGTCCATCATGCGGGCCAGGCCGAATTCGGTGTCGTTGGCACCCATGGCGTTCAGGAAGACCTTGCGGCCCGCCAGGTGCGCTTCGACGATCAGCCGCTCGCTGAACTGGGGCCAGTCCACGTTCACGATGGGCGGATCGAGCTCGCGGATCAGCACAGGCAGGCCGACCAGACCCACGGGCACCGAGGGGCGGATGAGGAAGCGCGGAGAGACAGCCAGCGTGCGGCGGAGCAGGTCCCAGTCCCCGCAGTAAAGCGTGATTTTGCCGAGCAGGCCGTGCCGGGCGACCGCGGCCACGAGCTTTTCCGGGGAACCGGCCTTGAAGTCAATATCGGGCATGGCTCCGGCTTTGATGGTCTCCAGCGCTTCGTCCAGGGTGGGCACGCGCTCGCCCTTGAATTGGGCGCCGAACCACGAGCCGGCGTCCAGCTTTTTGATCTGCTCCAGCGTGAGTGCGGAGACGCGGTCCTTCCCGTCGGTGGTACGGTCCACTGTGTCGTCGTGCATCACGACGAGGTGACCGTCCCTCGTTTCGCGCACATCGAACTCGATCAGATCGGCGCCGAGTTCGATGGCCTTGCGGAAGGCGGCCAGCGTGTTCTCCGGCGCGTAACGCAGGGCGCCGCGGTGGGCGACAACCAGGATGCCGGGCCACTGGTAAAAGGGTGCGCCGTTCTTGCGAATGCGGACGGTGCGCGCGA
The DNA here is from genome assembly GCA_049969115.1 of Bryobacteraceae bacterium. Taxonomy (GTDB): domain Bacteria; phylum Acidobacteriota; class Terriglobia; order Bryobacterales; family Bryobacteraceae; genus DTHT01. The sequence goes on from JBMFPL010000167.1 coordinate 5,091, forward strand.
CCCGGGCGTCCACCACGGCCTCGTAGCCATCGCTGCCCAGGCGTCCTTCGATGTAGTAGACGGGCACGTCCTGCTCGATCCCGGGGCGCACCGAGGTGACGGTGAGGTTGCGGATGTGGGCTTCTACGAGGTGGATGGCTTCGATGGGACTGACGGCGGGCGGTTGAGCCCAGAGAAACGGCGACAGTAGTGCAGAACACAGAGCGATGAGCGGCCGGTACATGATTCCTCCTTTTTAAATGGGTATCGCCTCCCCGGCCGGGGACCGCTGTTTTTTGCCGGCGATCTGCCACTCGGTGAAGGGCGAGCGCGCGCCGCGCACGCGCACGTCAATCAGATAGGGGGCGTCGGCCTGGGAAGCCCTCTGTAGAGCCGCGGCCAGCTCGGCTACGGTTTCCACGTGCTCGCCCCCGCCGCCGCAGGCCTGCATGACGAGGTCGTAGCGGGTGGGACGCAGCTCGCAAGCCACGGTGCGCTCGCTGCCGCTGGCGGCGCGCTGGAGCTCGCGCTCGATGCCCCAGCCCGCATCGTTGCCCACGATGACGACCACTGGCAGGCCGTGACGCACCAACGTGTCCAGCTCGGCGAGGTAGAAACCGAGGGCGCCGTCCCCGGTGATGAGGACCACGGGATCGGCGGGGTGGGCGAGTTTAAGCGCCACCGCATTGGGCAGCGCCGCGCCAATGGTTCCCAGCGGACCGAGGCGGATCCAGCCGCCGCTGACGCGCGCGGGCAGGAAGGCCCTGCCCCAGTGGCAGAAATCGCCGCCGTCCCACGAGTACACAGCGTTGCGAGGCAGGCGCCGCTCGAGTTCGGCGAAGACAGCGAGCGGGTGCATAGGCGGTTCTTGCCGGCGGGCCAGCTCGTGCAGACTTCGCCGCCATTGCTCGCGCAGGGTGCGGGCGTGCTCCAGCCAGGGCCGCGCGGGCCAGCTCGCGTTTCCCAAAGTGTCCAGGAACGCGAGCAGCGTGGCACGAACGTCGGCGCAGATGGCCACTTCCAGCGGCCGGTTCATCCCCAGCTCTTGGGGATGGATGTCCACCTGGATAAAGCGCGCTGTGGGCGCGAACAGGCGTAGCCCGCCAAAAGCCAGGCGGTAATCCAGGCGCTTGCCTAGCACGAGCACCACGTCGGCCTCGCGGAAGGCGGCGAGGGCGGCGCGGTTGAGAGCGGGATCGGCGTAGCCCATGGCCAGCGGGTGGTCGTCAGGAACAGCGCCCCGGGCCATGGTGATGGTCCACACGGGCAACTGGGTCCTCTCCGCGAAAGCGGCCAGTTCGTCGCCGGCCTTTGACCACCACACGCCGCTGCCCGCGATCACCACCGGGCGCTCGGCTTTTTTCAAGAGGTCGAGCGCGCGGGCGACGTCGGGCGCCGGGGGCTCTGGCCGCGCGGGCGGGGCCGGTTTCGGCACGTGGGTCGCTTCGGTCGTTTCGGCCTCGAACAAATCCACCGGAATGGTCAAGTGGACCGGCCCCATGCGGCCGGCCATGGCTTCAGCACAGGCGCGGCCGAGGTAGAAGCCGAGGTCGGCGGCGCGCGGCGGTTGCGCGGCCCACTTGACTAGGGGCCGGACCAGCCCGAGCTGGTCGAGTTCCTGGAAGGCCTGGCGATCCGCAAGGTGGGAAGGGCGGGCGCCGCTGACCGCGATCAACGGACTCGCGGCTTGGTGAGCGGTGGCGATCCCGGTGATGGCATTGGTGTGTCCGGGACCGCCGGTGACCATGGCCAGTGCGGGCCTGCGGTGCAACCGCGCCCAGACGTCGGCCGCGTGCGTGACGGCGGATTCGTGCCGCATGTCCACGATGCGCACGCCGCGCCGCTCCGCCTCCAGCAAGACGGCGTTGAGATGATCGCCCACGAGGGTGAAGACCTCCCGCAGGCCCAGCTCGAGCATCGCCTCGACGAACAGCTCCGCGCCGGTTGGCATGGAACACGCATCCTACTACAATCGCGTTTATGAAGGTGTTTGCCTTGCTCTCGCTGGCCCTGGCCGCCGCCCCGCAACCCGAGTTCGATCTGTTGCTCAAGGGTGGCCACGTGATTGACCCCAAGAACCAGATCAACGAGCATCGCGACGTGGCCATCAAGGACGGACGCATCGCCGCCGTGGAGCGTGACATCTCGCCCGCCCGCGCTCTCAAGACGGTCGATGTGACCGGGCTCTACGTCACGCCCGGCCTGCTGGACATCCACGTGCACGTTTACGCCGGCACCGGCATGAGGAACGCCTACTGCGGCGACCTCAGCGTCTATCCGGACGGGCACACGTTCCGCAGCGGCGTGACCACGGTGGTGGACGCGGGCAGCTCGGGTTGGCGGAATTTCCCCGATTTCAAGGACCGGGTGATTGACCGGGCACGCACGCGCGTGCTGGCCATGCTCAACATCGTCGGCCACGGCATGGGTGGCGACAAGATCGAGCAGAATACGGCCGACATGAACCCGAAAGCCACCGCCGAGGCCGCGCGGCAGTAGAAG
>JBMFPL010000168.1:0-7562 GCA_049969115.1 Bryobacteraceae bacterium
CCATCATGACCGAGCCAACGGTGAACTCCTTGGCCCAGGCGAGCGCGCTCTTGATGGCGTCGGCGAGCAGGTTCCCGGCGGTGGCGCCTTTCACTTGTCGATCAACCAGATGAAGAAGGCCCATAACCCGCGCAAGGCCATCCTGGTGATCAGCGACGGCGGCGACAACAGCAGCCGATACACGCAGAGCGAAATCAAGAACGTAGTGCGGGAAGCGGACGTACAGGTGTACGCCATCGGCATCTTTGAGAGTCTCGGCGGGCGCGGACGCACCGCCGAAGAACTTGCCGGGCCGGGCTTGCTGACAGAGCTGTGCGAGCAGACCGGCGGCCGCCACTTCCCGGTCGAAAACCTGAACGAATTGCCGGATATCGCCGCCAAGATTGGGATCGAGCTGCGCAACCAATACGTGCTTGGTTACACGCCGACCAACCACCAGCGCGACGGCAAGTACCGCCGCGTCACAGTCAAGGTAGTGCAACCGCGGGGGTTGCCGCCGTTGCGCGCCTTCTGGCGGCTAGGATATTATGCACCCTCACATTAAACGGCTTGCGGCGGTGGCGTTTTGGGGGCTGGTTTGGCCCGCCGCCGCCCAACCTGCCCCCTCCGCCGGGGACGACGTCCCGGTCTTCCGGTCCGAAACGCGCCTGGTCGTGCTGCACGCCACCGTGGTCGACAAGAGCGGAAGGCTGGTTACGAATCTGCCGCAATCGGCTTTCAAGGTGTATGAAAACCGCGTGCAGCAGCAGTTACGCGTGTTCCGGCGCGAAGATATTCCCGTATCGATGGGCATCATCATCGACAACAGCGGCAGCATGCGCCAGAAGCGGCAGAAGGTGGAGTCGGCCGCCCTGGGATTAGTGAAGGCTTCCAACCCGCAGGATGAAGTCTTTATCGTCAACTTCAATGACGACGCCTATCTGGATGTTCCCTTTACCAGCGACATCAACAAGATGAAAGAAGGTCTGGCGCGCATCGACTCGCGCGGCGGCACCGCCATGCGCGACGCCATCAGCATGTCGATCGACGAAATGAAAGCCCGGGCCAAGAAAGATAAAAAGATCCTGTTTGTGGTAACAGACGGCAACGACAACACTTCAGCCATCACCTTGGAGCGCCTGGTCGAGAAGGTCCGGCAGAGTGAAATCCTGATCTATGCTCTGGCGCTGCTCAATGAAGAGGATCGCGGCGAGGCCAAGAAGGCCCGGCGCGCGCTGGAAGCTCTGGCCGCAGCCTCGGGCGGAACGGTCTATTACCCGAAGGATCTGGTGGACGTCGAAAAGCTGGCGCTGGATGTGGCGCACGAAATCCGCAATCAGTACGTTCTGGCTTATTCGCCCCTTAACGCGGTGCTGGATGGATCGTTCCGCCAAATCCGCGTGACGGTTGACGGGCCCGGCCGGCCTACGGTGCGAACGCGCAACGGCTATTACGCCACGCCCGATCCCCGGCCCGCCCCCGCCTTGCGCCGGCCTGCGGCTGCCGGCCAGGAGTCGAAATAGGAGGCCGGGCGTATGGGAGGGCAACCCCCGCGCCGGCCTGGGCGTCCAATTAAGGTGCAGAGTTTCGAGCATTTTCACGGCGCGGCTTTCGGACAAGGCTGTATACTATTAGGCAGAGAGGCCTTCGTCAGGAAGCCGGGGTCTGAGTCAGCAAAGCAGGTCTCATGAAATCCTTGCGCAAAAGCAGGTTGCAAACAATTCTCGGAGGGGGAGCGCTGGCCTTGGCGCTGTGCGCTTCCGCCGGAGCCCAAACCACCGCGCCCGCTTCCACCGGTTCCCGGGCCGACGCCTACTACAACTACGCCATGGGCCACCTCTATGCCGAACTGGCGGGGGCGTTCGGCAGCCGCGGCGAGTACGCCAATAAGGCCATCGAGTATTACAAGCGGGCCATCAAAGCGGATCCGGACACGCGCCTGCTCAGCGACGAGCTCTCGGACTTGTACCTGCAAACGGGCAAGATTCAGCTCGCCGTCACCGAAGCCCAGGAGCGGCTCAAACGCGATCCGGACGACCTGGACGCGCGGCGCCTGTTAGGCCGCATTTACACGCGGATGATCGGCGACGTTCGCAAGAAGAGCATCAACGAGACCATGCTCAAGCAGGCCATCGAGCAATTCGAGAGGATCAGCGAGAAAGACCCGAAGGACCTGGAGAGCTGGCTCATGCTGGGCCGGCTGTACAAGATCGGCCAGAATTCACTTTCTTCCGAAAGAGCTTACAAGAAGGTGCTGGAACTGGACCCCACCAACGAAGACGCTCTGACCGGCCTGGCAATGGTGTACTCCGACCTGGGCGACGCCAAGTCGGCCAGCGAGATGCTTCGCCGCGTGACCGATAAGAACCCCACCCTGCGAACCCTCTCCGCGTTGGCCACCACCTATGAGCAGGCGCGCGAGTACGCCCTGGCTGCCGAGACCTTGCGGCGCGCGCTGAAACTCGCGCCCGGAAATTTCGAGCTTCGGCGTGCCCTGGCGCAAAATCTGATGCTGTCGGACCAGATTGGCGAGGCGCTCAAAATTTATCAGGAACTGGCCAAAGCGGATCCGCAAGATGTGCAGGTGCAGTTGCGGCTTTCCCAGCTTTACCGCCAGCAGCGGGCTTTCGACAAGGCGCGCGAGGCTTCCCAGCGCGCCCGGAAGCTGGACCCGGACAATCTGGAGGTCCGCTATAACGAAGTGAACCTGTTGGACGCCGAAGGCAAGACCGCCGAGGCCATCGCCGAGCTAAAGAATATTCTCGACTCCACAGCCAGAAAAAGTTACGAACCGCCCGAGCGGGGCAATCGGGTGATCTTCCTTGAGCGCCTGGGCCTGCTCTACCGTTCGGCCGGCCAGCCGGAGAAAGCGGCGGAGGCGTTCCGGGCCATCGCCGGGCTCGATCCGGATCTGGGCGCCCGCGCCGCCGCCCAGGTGATCGAAACCTATTACCTGGCCAAGATGTACGCCAAAGCCGAAGCCGAGGCCGACGCGGCCCACGCCCAGTACCCGAAGGACCGCATGGTGACGTTCGTACGCGCCTCGGTGCTGGCCGAAACCGGCAAGGCGGACAAAGCCGCCGGTGAGCTCCGTGCACTGCTGAACGGCAAGAACGACCGGGAAGTTTACGTGGCGCTGGCGCAGGTTTGGGATAAGGCCAAGAACTATACGGAGATGGCAAAAGCGCTGGATATGGCGGAGAAGTTCAGCCAATCCCGCGAGGAGAAAGAAGGGGTGGCGTTCCTGCGCGGCGCCATGTTCGAGCGCATGAAGAAGTACGCCGAATCCGAGGCTGAGTTCAAAAAGGTCATTGAATGGAACCCTAAGAACGCTTCGGCGCTGAATTACCTGGGCTATATGCTGGCCGACCGGAATGTACGGCTTGAGGAGGCGCACGGACTGATCGCCCGGGCCCTCGACCTGGAGCCCCAGAACGGCGCTTACCTGGACAGCATGGGATGGGTGTGCTTCCGCATGGGCAAGCTGGAGGAAGCCGAGTCCTACTTGCTGCGCGCTCTGGAGAAGGTCAACCACGATCCTGCGATTCACGATCACCTGGGCGACGTTTATTCCAAGCAAGGCAAGCTGAAGGAAGCCATTGCCCAGTGGGAGCAATCCCTCAAAGCCTGGGAGTCGAGCGCGCCGAGCGAGGTGGATCACGCGGAAATCGCTAAAGTAACCAGGAAGCTCGAGAGCGCGAGAGTGCGCCTGGCGAAAGAGACCCGGGACCCAGGCGTCAAGCAACGGTAGGGCTCGCACCGGCGGCCGAAATCCTGCTATCGTCTTTTCTCATGAAGGGAATCTGCATCATGAGACAAGCACGTTTATTGGCAAGTGTTCTATTCTCCGCCCTGGCAGCCGTGGCCCAGCCTGCCGCGGGCGGTTTCTTCAATGTGAGCGGACTGGCCACCATCCGCAACTCCGAGACACGCTCGATTTCCGCTGAGAACCCGCGCGGCGAGCGCGGAGCGGGCGCCACCGCCGTGCCCACGCCGGATAACGCCGGCTCCAACCTTGGCCCCGGCTGGAAAATCCGCCCCTGCATCTCGCTTCCCAAAGGTGAAACGGTTACGCTGGCGGACATCGACGGTCCCGGAGTGATCCAGCATATCTGGATGACCGTACACCCCAAGGCTTACCGTGACGCCATCCTGCGGTTTTACTGGGATGGTGAAACCAGCCCTTCGGTGGAATCTCCGCTGGGCGACTTTTTCGCCTCCGGCCATGGCATGCGTTACAAGGTGAATTCGCTCATGGTAGCCGTGAATCCATCCGGAGGATTCAATTCCTACTGGCCGATGCCGTTCCGCAAGCACGCGCGCATTACCATCGAGAACCAGCGGAATGAAAAGATCGACGGCTTCTTCTATCAGATCACCTACGCGCTGGAGCCGGTGGCCGCGGATGCGGGCTACTTCCACGCTTATTGGCGGCGCTCCATGACCACGCGCCAGCATCCCGAGCACGTGATCCTGGACAATGTCCGGGGCCAGGGCCATTACGTGGGCACTTTTCTGGCCTGGGAGCAGCTCTCCAACGGCTGGTGGGGAGAGGGCGAGGTGAAGTTCTATATTGACGGCGACGGACCCCACCCCACCATTTGCGGCACCGGCACCGAGGATTACTTTGGCGGCGCCTGGGGCTTCGGCGATACGTTTTCAACGCCTTTTCTGGGCTATCCGCTGCACGAGACCAAGGCCGGCGACATCCCCAAGCACGCTCTCTACCGCTGGCACGTGCCGGACCCTATACGCTTCAAGAAAGACCTGCGCGTGACCATCCAAGCCCTTGGGTGGTGGCCCAATGGCAAGTATCAGCCCCTCACCGACGACATCTCTTCGGTGGCCTACTGGTACCAGACCGAGCCGCACAATCCGCAGCCGCCCATGCCGCCGCGCGAGGCGCGCTTCCCGCGCTGAACGGGCTCAGGCGTGCATCTGGGCGAAATGGTGCGCAACCTTTTCCACGCCGAGCGCTATCTCATCGATATCCTGCTCGGTGAAGTGCTCGTTGAGGTTCAAGACAATCCAGCGGTCAAAGGCGGCTTCGGCCACCGGGCAGTCGCCTTTGCGGTAGTAGCGGTCGGACGAAAAGGGCCATTCCGTGCCCGGCAGCGCTGAACGCCGCTGAAAGATGTCATACAGGTAGACGGGGCGTCCGCCGGTGATGGTGTGCGCGCTGTTGGGCACGCCCTCGGCGGCCAGCGCCTCGGAGAACTCCCGCGCCGTGCAGCCCAGCTTGTCCAGGTCCAGGCGGAACAGGTAGAGGAAGTAGGTATGCCGGCACCCTTCCGGCACTGCCTGCGGAAAGATTCCGGGGATCTCCGCCAGGCGGGAGTTTAACCTCGTGCCTAAGTGGTTGCGGCGCGCGGTGATGTCTTTCACCTTCCGCAGTTGCGCCAGCGCCACCGCACCCTGCAATTCCGTCATCTGGTAATTCGGCGCCAGGAAGAACGGATTGCGTATTTTCTCCTCCCGCTGATAGCACTTGTCCAGAAACAGCGAGGCCCGGTAGCGCAATGCGGGATCGGCAGTCAGCACCATGCCGCCGGAGCCGCAGGTGATGTGCTTAAAGTGGTTGAGCGAGAAAGCCGAGATTTCGCCCATGGTCCCGGCCAGCCGGCCCTTGTATTCAGAGCCGTAAGCCTGGGCGCAGTCCTCCACGAGCCTCAGGTTGTACTCGCGGGCGATTTCGAGCAGGGCGTCCATGTCCGCGGGCAGCCCGGCGTGATGGACAACAAGAATGGCGCGCGTCTTGCCGGTGATCAGGCGTACCACCGAGGCCGGGTCCATGTTCAACGTATCGGGATCGACGTCGGCGAATACCGGCACCAGCCCCTGATACAGCATGCCGGTCAGCGAACCCATGTCCGTAATCGAGGAGGTGATCACCTCGCTTCCCGCGGGAAGTTCCAAGGCGGCCAGGGCGATGTGCACGGCAGCGGTGCCGCTGGAGCAAGCCACGCAATACGGCTGGCCATACATGGCGGCAAATTCCCGCTGGAACTCGTACACCTTGCTGCCCATAAAGTAGAACAGCATGTCGGAGTCGATGACTTCGCCGAGGAGCCGCTTTTCAAGCTCTCCATGGCGCTTACCGGCGCCAAAGGGGGTGGTTTTGGCCGGAGGGCCTCCGTAAAGGGCGAGTTTAGACTGGAAATTTCGTGCCATCATTTCTGACGATACGCCAGAGGGGCGGAAGGTGTCAAGCGTTTTCGTAACTGGTTACAATTCCGGCGGCAGCCGTTACGCCCCTCTTATTTGCCTTCAGCCTGATATCAACGAAACCAGTTACATTCTGGCGGCCAGTTTGCTCCGGTTTTCGTAGATTTTCGCCACCGCCGCCACGATGTCGTCCATGTCCTGCCTGGTTCCCAGCAGCATACTTTGATGAAAACCGACGGTTTCCTCAACCAGCCGGTCGCATTCGGGACATTCATTTTCCGCGGCATAGGCGGCCAGCTTGGCCTGAGGGTAGATCCGCTGATACGCTCTCGACCGGAGCGCATCGGCGACGCACCCTTCCTTGTTGATCGGCTTGCCTTCGATGACGCCCAGCCCGCTGCTGGCGTGGATGCCCTCGGCCGCCAGCGCCTTGATGAACTTCACCCGAGGCAGGCCGTCAAACTGATCCTTCTTGTAACGGAAGCCGTAGTAATAAAAAGCGGTCCGGGTCACTTGCGGATAATCTTTGCGAGGCACGATGCCCGGTATCTGCTTGAGCCTTTCGGTCAGGTACGCCGCGTTCGCGCTCCGGCGGGCGCACTCGGCGTCGAAATTTTCCATCTGCGTTATCAGGATGGACGCCTGGTACTCCGCCATGCGGCACTTGGTGGCCAGCATCACATGGCCTTCCCCGTTGCGGGAGACGATGCTGCCATAAGGGCGCCCCATGTTGTGGAACGAGTAGCAGCGGTCCATCAGCGCGCGGTCATTACCCAGAATCGCGCCTCCCTCGCCGCAGGTTAGCGACTTGCCGTTCTGAAAACTGAAGCAGCCTAGATCGCCGAGCGTTCCCACCTTTCTCCCCCTCCACTCGCCCCCGTGCGCCTCGCAGGCATCCTCAATCACCTTGAGCTGGCGCGGGGCCGCCAGCGCGTTAATCCGGTCCATGTCGCAAATGCCGCCGATGATGTGCACCGGCAGAATCGCGGCCGCGTTCCGGTTGATCTTGGCCTCAATCTTGGCGGGGTCGATCTGCCAGGTGTCCGGATCGATGTCGGCGAAAACGGGCAACGCATTGGCCAGCAGGATCGGCAGGACGGAGGCCACGAACGTATACGGCGTCGTGATCACCTCGTCTCCCGCGCCGATGCCCGCCGAGCGTACGGCGGTAATGATGGCATTGGTGCCGTTACAGGTAGCCAGGCAATATTTGGCGCCCATGAGCCGCGCAAACCGGATTTCCGCCTCGTCCACGACCTTGTCCCGGGACCAAACCCCGCTGCGTAAAACGGGCAGCACTGCCTTTTCGTCGGCCTCGCGAAAAGCCGGCCAGCGCGGGAATTTGGCGGTGCGCACCGGCTGCCCGCCTATTGACTCTCGCATAATATAGAGTCAGTCGAGGGATAGTTCAGCTTGCT
>JBMFPL010000169.1:0-7540 GCA_049969115.1 Bryobacteraceae bacterium
AACTGTGGGCCGCCGCTAGTTACGAATCGCGGAAGCCGGCGTGATTTCGCGGATGCGGATGTTGCGGAACAAAACGATGCTGTTGCGATCGTGAAGCTGGAGGCCGATAGGCCCGGTTTTGGGACGGTCGGGCAGCCCTGGATGCTCGGCCACGAGCTTGCCGTTGAGCTTGACGCGGATGCGGTCCAGGCGCGACTCGATCTCCAGGGTGTTCCAGTCGTTGCGCATGTCGGGATCGCGCGCCGGCGCTAGCAGGTAAATGCTTCCCGTGGGGTAACGATCCGGATAGCCGTTGGAGATCTGGATCTCGTAGCCGATGTGGGAAGGCGTCCGCTCGGAGTTCCATTCCGTGCCCACTGCCCAGCGGGCGCGCGAGGTGTCACGGATGGAAACCCCGCTGTTGCCGCCGAGGCGGGTCCAGAATTCCAGGTAGAGGTCGAACTCGCCGAAGTCCTTTTTCGTGTAGAGCCAGGATTGGTGCAAGCAAGGTTTGCGCGGATCGCACTGCCCGAGCAAGGTCCCGTCGCTCATGACGGTCCACACGCCTTCGCCGATCACTTCCCAGCCGTCAAGTGTCTTGCCGTTGAACAAGGGTGTCCAGCCGGCGGGCAGGCTTTGCAGCGCGAGGAGCATACAGGTGAATGCCGCAATTGCCACGCGTTGCATTCTAGCAAACCGCAGGCCTGCGCCGGGTAACCTGCGCCTGCGGCATGCTCGCCTTCCCAATTGAAATACACTGGGTGTAGGCATGCCTGCGCTTCCGCAACCTAAGCCGTCTCCCTTGCCCGAGCCAGCGCCGCTACGTCCGGTCCCCGTTCCCGAGCGCCGCCCCGTCCGTTGGAAACTGGTGTTGCCGCTCGGGGGCCTGTTAGCGCTTCTCGGGCTTTTTGCGTGGCTGGCCCTGCGCCCGCAGGTCGGCGGTGGCCCTCCCCCTGCTGCTGTGAAGACCGCTCAGGTCTTCCAGGGCACCTTCAAACGCACGCTCCGCGTCAGCGGGCAGACCTCGGCCAGGCACTTCGCCAATATCACGGTCCCGCTGGTGCGGGCTCCCGATTCGGGTCAGGGCATGACCCTGGTCAAGCTGGCCAAGCCCGGTTCCTACGTGAAGGCGGGCGATGTGGTGGCCGAGATCGACGCCCGCAACCTCTTGGATCACATTGACGACGTCAAGGACCAGGTGGCGCAGGCCGCCAACGAGATCAAGAAGCGCATTGCCGAGCAGGCGGTGGACTGGGAAAACCTCCAGCAGACGCTGCGGGTGGCCAAGGCGAACTGGGACAAGGCGTTGCTGGACCTGAAAGCGGCAGAAGTGAAGACCGAACTGGAACGCGAGCTTTATCGGATCAGGGCCGAGGAAGCCGAGGCCAGCTACAAGCAGCTTCAGGCGGACATCCCGCTGACCAGGCAGCAGCAGGCTGCGGACCTGCGCATCCTCGAAATTGCTCACCAGCGCCAGCAAATTCACTTGCAGAATCACCAGCAGGACCTGACGCGGTTCACCATCCGCACCCCCATGAACGGCATGGTGGTCATGCAGCAGATCTTCCGCTCAGGCGAAGCGGCCCAGATCCAGGAAGGGGATCAGGTGTCCCCCGGGCAGCAGATCCTCAAGGTGGTGGACCTGAGCAGCATGCAACTGGAAGGTGCCATCAACCAAGCGGAGAACGCCCAGTTGCGTGTGGGCCAGCGGGCACGGGTTGGCCTGGACGCCTTCCCGGGGCTCGAGTTCCCCGGGACCGTTTACGCGATCGGAGCGCTGGCTGTGCGCCAGGGCCGGGGCGAGAGCTACTACTTGCGTACCGTGCCAGTGCGGATCGCCATTCACGGCAGCGACCCACGGCTGCTCCCTGATCTTTCTGCCTGGGCCGAGGTGGAGATCGAAACCGAGGAGAACGCACTGATGGCGCCGCTCAGTGCGGTTCACGAGGAGAACGGCCAATACTTCGTCTACGTAAAGCGCGGTAAGAGCTTCGAAAAGCGGGTGGTGGAGCTCGGACCTCACAACGCGACCCATGTCGTGATTCGCCAGGGCCTGCGAGCAGGCGAAGAAGTAGCGCTGGAACGTCCGCCCGAGAAACCGGCCCAGCCCTGAGCGTGGATCGAGCCGGCAACGGGCTGAAGCGAAAGGCCTCACGGCACGCCTGGCGGCAACCGGTGCGGGCGCTCAACTCGCCTAACTGCGTTTCTGGCCCAACAGAATCAGCGATTGCCCGAAGGGGAGGTTGATGCCTTTACGCAGCCACCAAGATTCAACGCGGAGCGGTTGTTCCAGCACCGAGTCGAGCCAGCGCGGCAGGGGCGCCAGCCCGCTGGCTGGCGGTTTGCGCAGCAGGGGTTCCCAGATACGGAACTTGACCAGCGCGACGGGCATCAGCAAAGAATTAGCGTAGGTCAGCCGCAGCGTCCGCACGCCTGCGCCCTCGACGACTCGCCGGAGCCGGCCGGCGGTGAAGCGCTGGCGTTCGCCGGTGAATTGGGAATGGCGGCTGCGCAGCAGCTTCAACGCGGCCGTGCGGAGCACCAGCAGTCCCCCCGGTTTGAGTACCCGCACGAGCTCCGTTACCGCCGGGCCTTCCTGGTCCCGGGGGAAGTGCACCAGAACATCCAGCGAGAAGACGGCGTCGAAGCTGTCGGTTGAGAACGGCAGCCGTGCAATGTCGGCTTGGACGAGCCTGGAGACGCCCATCCGGCGGCCGTATTCCAGAGCCTCGCGCGCCAGATCCACGGGAACCACACGCCAGCCATAGCGCTGCTCGAGCAAGTTGGCGAAGTGACCTGTGCCGCAGCCGGCTTCCAGCACGCGCTCGATCCGGCGGATGCGCGCGAGCGGATCCAGCATGCTGAACATGATCCGCCGCATCCCGCGGAACCACCAGAACTCCCGTTCGGCGTGTGCCAGGAAATGGAATTCGGCAGGATTCATCGCGCCGGGACGAGCGCAAGCCGGCGCTTGCGACCCTGGTGCTCGGGCATGGCGCACGCGGTGGGGCGCTTGGTGTCAAGGTAATGCTCGAAGTGCTCGCGATACCAGGCCAGGCACTGGCGAGCGCCCTCGGCGAACGAGATCCGGGGCTGCCAGCCAAAATCGTGCTGGAAGCGCGAGTGGTCGCTCATGTAGCTGCCGATGTCTATGCGCTTTCGGTCAGGCGGGAAGGGCAACTCACGCAGGCTTACGCCAACCTCGGCCGCGATGATGCGGGCGATCTCGCGTAAGGGCAACGCCTGCGGGCCGCCGATGTTATAAGTCCGCCGGGGCAGGCTGGTGGCCGCTCCCGCGAGAAGAAACGCATCCACGACGTCGTCCACGTGCACAGGATCGCGAACCTGCCGGCCGCCGTCGTAGACCTCCAGGTCCTGACCCAGCAAGGCGCGACGGAAGAACGCGCTGAGCACGCCCTGGCAGGGCACCCGCAGCGCCATGCGCGGCCCGTAGACATTGGTGAGGCGCAGCACTAGGGCATCCAGCGCGCCCGCTCGGGAAAGCATGAGGTGGTAAAGCTCGGTGGCGTGCTTGTGCACCCCGTTGTAATCCACTGGTTCTATCGCGTGCTCCTCGTCCACCGGAAGATATCGCGGCGCACCGTAGACCTGCCGCGTTCCGGCGTAGACCACCCGTACGCCCGGGCGCTCGCGCCGTAAGACTTCCAGGAAGCGCAAGTGGGCTGCGGTATTGATCTCCAGATCGCGCTCAGGCGCCATCATGCTGTGCACGTGGCTGACCTCGCCCGCCAGATTGAAGACCATGTCGGCGTCTTTCAGCACGCCGGCGAGTTCGCCGGCATCCCCGATGTCACAGGGCAGGACGCGCACTTTGTCAGCCACGGGTGCGAGGTTGTAAGGATTGGCGCCGCAACCCGGGCGGGAGGGATCCACCACGGTAACCTGCGCGCCCAGCCCCGCCAGCCGTATGGCGAGGTTACTCCCGATGAAGCCCAACCCTCCGGTCACCAGGACCTTCTTGTTTTGGTAGCTCAAGACCGCCTTTCACCCTTTCCGGGAAAGAACGGTCCTTTTATAGAACATTCCCGGCAGGCGATGCAACCACGTCCCGGCCGATGATGCCCTCGATGACCTGGTATGCCTCCCAGGCGGTGGCGAATCGCAACTGGCAGGCTCGCCGCTTGCACTCCGCGGCCAGCAGCCCGAAAACGCGGTCCAGCTCTTCACCCAGCAGGGTGGCGCGGTGGGCTTCCTGCGCGCCGTGGGTGAACAGTTTCAGAAACGCATCCTCGCCGAGCTGGGGCGCCAGGCGGAGCCAGGCGCGGGCGCGGGTTGGCGTCATGGGCTTGTGGGCCCCGAGCTCGCCGTTTTCGATGTGCGGTGGTCCTGCCTCCCAAAAGAGACCCAGCGGCCCCGGGATCATGAGCAGGTCGCCACGCCGCCCTCCGCCGGGCGCAGCAGGGATGCCGCGGTCGTAGGATTTCGGACGTTGGGGGTCATCCACCGCCCAGTAGATCGCGTTCACCATGCGCGCCTGCGAGGGCCAGGGCGCTGAGGGCATGGTGAAGTCCGCGTAGCAGCCCAAGTCCCGCAGCAGGCTGATCTCGTTATTCAGGCCGCAATAGCGGCCACCGGGAAGCGAGTTATCGAGCGCCCAGTTCCCGTGGATAAAACCGAACAGAAGGCGGCCGTTTTGGCGTCGCAGCAGGCCGTGGCGCCCGGCGAGCGCTTCCAGAAAGCGCCGCATGCGGTCCAGGAAGTGCTGCTCCCCTTCGCCATCGTGGTGGATGTGAACCTCGACATCGGCGATGCCCGCCCGGGTGAGTTCGGCCAGCGGCTCCAGCAACTCGGGCCAGTATTCCTCTTCGGGATAAAAGAAGGTCCATCGTGGCGGATTCCCCACGCTGTCGCGGATGCGCGCAGCGATTCGGGGCCAGCGCTCCCGCCAGTCTTGCACGCGCTCCCGCGCGAGAGTGGGGCCCGCGCCCCTCCAGAGCGGTTCGAAGTGGTCGGCGAAAATCACCCAGAGCCTGCGCGGCGGGGGAAGGCGCAGCGAGGCCAGGCGCCGGCGAAAATACCCCGGCAGCCAGATCTGCGCATTGCGTGGCAGGCGGATGATCATATGGGAGCCCGCCAGTGGCGGTCAAAGCCAATAGCCGCTGCGGCGCGCATCCTGGTAAAAGGTGCGCACGGTCTCCAGCGAGTACTCTTCCAGGTCCCTGCCCCAGAGATCGAGTTTCGCCAGCACTTCCGGGGTCACCGTGACGATGTCGCAGCCGGCCTGGTCCGCCTGCACAATGTTGAAGAGCTCGCGCACGCTCGCCCAAAGCAGCTCGACGTTGTCAGCGGCGTGGGCCAGTTGTGCGGCGTGCGCCATGATCGGGACCGGATCGCGGCCCGTGTCCGCGATGCGTCCTGCGAAGACCGAAATGCAGGCCGGCGAGCCGCCGGCTAGAGCGTCCAGAGCCTCCCGGACCTGCGCCAGGGTGAGGATCGCAGTGACGTTGACCTTGACGCCGGAATGCGAGAGCCGCCGCACCAGTTCGCGCGAGGACTCGCCGCGCGTGTTGGTTACCGGAATCTTGACATAGACGTTGTCGCCCCAAGAGGCGATTATGCGCGCCTGACGCTCCATTTCGTCGAACTCGTCCGCGAAAACTTCAAGCGAGATCGGGCGGTCAGGGATGGAGGTCACGATCTCGCGCGCGAAGGCCTCGTAGTCGGTCACGCCCGCCTTGCGCATGAGGCTGGGATTGGTAGTGAAGCCGCGGATGCGCGGATCGCGCGCCAGCTGCAGCATCTTCGCCCGGTCGGCGCCGTCGGCGAACAGCTTCACGCGAAGCTCAGAGAGGGCTTTCATCGGTTTCCACTCCGGCACTTCGGGCCAGGATCCAGTCAACGGCTTCCTCGAGCGAGCTGACACGGGCCGCGGGGCTCACTGCGGGCGCGCGTTCATTGTAGCCGCGGTCCAGCCATACGGTGAGGCAACCGGCGGCCTGGCCGGCGTCGACGTCGCGCCAGCGATCCCCGACCATGAAGCTGCGGCCCAAGTCTATATCGAGCGCGGTCGCGGCAGCGAGGATCATCCCAGGTTTCGGCTTGCGGCAGGCGCAGCCGTCGTTGTCGTCGTGCGGGCACGTCCAGACGGCATCCAGCGGCAGCTCGTCCATGAGCCGGTGTCCTATGTCGGCGATCACGGCGGGAGAGATCTCGCCGCGGGCCACATCGGGCTGGTTGCTCACCACCACCAGCAGGAAACCGCGCCGCTTGAGCCGCTCCAGTGCACGGCGCGCACCCGACTCGATTTCCATCTGATGAAGGGTGGGCGGCGCCACCGGCTTTCCGCCGACAACCAAGCTTCTCACCAGGACGCCGTCACGGTCCAGGAAGACGGCTGGCTTCATCGCACCGACTCCCATTTGGCTGGCGCCTGCTGGAGCAGCGGGTGGGAGACGAGTAGGTGCCACACCACCGCCTGGAAGGCTTCCGTGTGCGGCGTGACGCGGGCCGGATTCACCGTGGGAATGATTACGCAGGCGTCCGCCACCCGAGCGGTATAGCCGCCGTCGCGCCCCACGATTCCCAGGACGCGGGCGCCGGCCGAGCGCGCGTAGCGCAGGGCAGCCACGAGATTGGGACTGACGTTGCGCTCCAGGTCGCCGCCGCCGACCGAAAACACCAGGACCGCGTCGCGCGCGCCTAGCCGGCTGGTGCGCAGCCACGCTTCGAACACCGTCGTCCAGCCCTCGTCGTTCGTCCGCGCGGTCAGCTCGGACACGTTGTCGGTGGGGGCGTAGGCCTCCATGCCCGCCAGCTTGCGGAAGTCGTTCACCGCGTGGGAAGCATGGGCAGCTCCGCCGCCCACTCCGAGAACGAAGAGCCGGCCGCCTGCGGAGCGGGTTTCAGCCAGCAGGCGGACCATGCGCTCAATGGAAGAGCGGTCCAGCCGCTCCAGGACCTGCCGCGCCTCGTCCAGGTACTGCTCCACAAAATCCACAGTGTCATCCTCGCGGGAAGTTCTCAGCCAGGCATCCAGTTCCTCCAGGGCCTGGCGGTCACCGATGTGGTAGAAGCGCTGCGGGACTTCCAAGGCGGCCAGCCGCCCACTTGCCAGCAACTGCCGGTAGAGGTCGGCCAGGTCGAAAAACACGCCAGCCGGCAGCGCCTCGAAAACGCTCCGGTCGAAAACGCCCAGACCGTAGTCAATGTGGCGCATCCCGGGGGTACGGTTGATTTTGTCGTAGGCGACGATCCGGGCGCCGTCGAATTCGACGTTGCTGCGGTCCCAGCGGTCCTCGTTGCGGCAAATGGTCATCAGGGCGGGAAGCCCAGAAGTGAAGAACGCTTCCTGGACGCGGCGGTAATCGCAGGGCAGGTAGGAATCGCCGTACAGCACGAAGAATTGCCGGCCGAGCAGAGGCAGCGCCTTGCGAACAGCCCCGGCGGTGCCGAGGGGCGCGGGGCCGTCCTCGGAATAATCGACGCTCAGCCCGAACCTTCGCCCGTCGCCCGCGAATTCGCGGATCTTCTCGCCGAGATGACCGGTGCACAAAACGACGCGCTCGATCCCGGAGCGGGCTAGCAGGCGCAACTGGTGCGC
>JBMFPL010000170.1:0-7527 GCA_049969115.1 Bryobacteraceae bacterium
GCAGTTCACCCTCACCGACCAGCCCGCGGGCGAGTCGGCTTATTTCGGCACACTCACCGGCTACGATCTGGAAACCATCGAGAAAACAGGCTGGGACGAGACGCTCGGGATGCCGGTGCCGGAACTGCCCCGTCCCCTGGCGGGCGATGGTCAGCGTCAGAGTTTGCGCGTCGTGTTGCCTTGGCCGCCCCCGGCCCCGCGGGCTCACTTGTACGTGTGGCTGCGCGGTGACGAACGCGGGCGCAAGACGACGGTAAGGTACTAGAACCAAGTGCTCCGGCGAGGGGCGCAGCCTTGCCCTCTCCGGGGGTTAGCGACGAATCCCTGACCGCCCACTTTTGCTGTGTTAGGGTGGAGGCAGGAACCCACGGAGGGAGCGTGATGGACTCCCTTGTGCTCGCTATACTGGTTCCCGACGGAGCCCTCAAAGCGTGGATCAGCGCTGCTTTGGAGCCTCTCCCGGTGCGAGTGTTTTTCGAGCCCTGGCTCCCCACAGATGGGGCCGAATTCCTCGATCGCCTGGCGAGTCTGGACGTCGCGGGCGTGCTGGTGGATTTCGATCGCTTCGGCGACGAATTCCGCGACCTCGCCGCGGAAATCCGTAGCATCCGGCCTTCCGCACCCAAGGTTTTCGCGGTGAGCGCGAGGGCCGACGCTGCCATCGAGTCGCGCGCCCTGGCGATGACCGCCGACAGGTTCCTGGCTCCGCCATTCGATCGCACGCTACCCGCCATGTTGCAGAAGCTCGCGGCAGAGAAACGTGCCGCTGGGCCGCTGGCGGATTCCGCGGGTAGGATCGTGGGCGTTGCGGGGGCGCGGGGCGGCTGCGGCACCACCACGGTCGCGTGCTTGCTCGCCCTGGCGCTCAGGCGGGTCACCGGCAAGCCAGTCCTGCTGGCCGACATGGACTGGAACGCGGGCGTCACTGCCTTCTTGATGCGAGTGCAGACGCCCTACTCGCTGCTCGACGCCGCCGCCTGCACCTACCGGCTGGGTTGGGACCACTGGCAAACTCTCGTCGGCGCCCACCCTTTCGGTGTGGATGTGTTCCCTGCCCCACCCGATCCGGTTCCGGATGACGCGCTCAATCCCGGCCGGCTGCGCAGCGTGCTCCGGTTCACCCGGTCAGGCTACGCCTGGGTGGTAGCCGATCTGGGCGAGTACTGGGATGGGCGCTGCACCGCTTTCTTCGACGAATTCGACGAGCTGTGGTTGGTGAGCACGGCGGATCCAGTGGGTTTGCACCAGGCGCGCCGGGCGTTGCAAGCGCTACCTAGCGCTGGCATCCCGACGGAGCGGATCCGGCTGGTCATGAACCGCACCACTCACGCGGCATCAAGCCCCGAAGATACGGAGCCACTGCTAGGTCGGCAGCCTGATATTTGGTTGCCGGAATCGGTGGAGCTGCACGAGAGCCAGTGGCAGCCGGGCCAGCTCGATCTGCGGGGCCGGGCGGCCCGGCGTATCCTGAAAGTGGCAGCGCAACTGGCCGGAATCCCGGAGTCGCGCCTGCGCCCGAACCTTGCGCTTCCGGCTTTCAGAATGCCCCGGCGCGTGAAGCTTCCGTCCTTGCTGCCGCGGCTTTGACCGCTTCCAGGAGCTTGCGGACGGCATCCACCGCGAGCGCAGCGGCGTGCCGAGAGGGCGGCGGCAGACCTCCGACCAGTTCTTCGACCATACAGGCATCAAGCCCGGTGGCGTCCGGAATGGAACGCTCTTGCAACCACTCACACAGCGCCGACGCGCAGGCGACGGTGGGCGGGCATCCCTGAGCCCTGAACGTGGCCTCCTGAATCGTCCCTTTCTCCACGCGCGCCCACAGTTCCAACAGATCGCCGCAACCCGGGTTTTCGACTCGAACCATGACCGCCGGCGGCGGCAGCACGCCTGCGTGGCGGGGATCGCGGAAGTGATTCAGTAACTTTTCGCTGTACATGCCCGGTTTCGCAGGAACGTCTTATTGTAAGCTAAGTGGGCAACCTGCCCGGCGGAGCGACGGTGAAGACCTCGGTGACGGTGGTGGCGGCCGTCATAAAACAACAGGGCCGCATCCTGATTTGCCAGCGCTCCGCCCGCGACAGCCACCCCCTGAAGTGGGAGTTTCCTGGCGGCAAGATGCGGCCAGGCGAAACCCCTCGGCAAGCGCTTGCCCGCGAGCTCGACGAAGAACTGGGCATCCGCGCAGAGATCGGCGAAGAGCTGGCGCGCTATCGATGGCAGTACCCTGGCGCAGCGCCCATCGAACTGATCTTTTACAGTGCCCGGGTGGCGGAAGGCGAGCCGGTCAATCGGGTCTTCGCCCAGATCCTCTGGGAGACGCCCGATCGGCTTGCCGCTCACGATTTTCTCGACGCGGATCGCGAGTTCGTCGGCGAGCTGGCCAAGCACGCACAACCATGAGGGAGCGTTTCAGCCCAACCGGGCCAGGATCTGTTCGGCCGCCCGTCGGCCCATTCGCACGCAGTCGGGAACCCCGATGCCCTCGTAAGCGTTACCCGCCAGGAGCAGCCCGGGCCACCGTGCCAGGCGCGCACGGGCGGTCGCCAATCTCTCGCCATGCCCCACCGTATACTGCGCCATCGAGCACGGCCAGCGCGCGACGCGCGTGAACATGGGCTCCGCACGCAAGCCCATGATGCGCGCCAGCTCCTCGCGGACCAGTTCTTCAATTTCCCTCTCCGGCGCGTCCAGCAACTCCTCGTCTCCCAGAAAGCAGCGGATGAGCGCCATGCCGGCCGCAACGCGATGGCTGAATTTTGTTTCCACCCAGGTGCACGCCACCAGCCTCCGCCGCTCGCACCTGGGGACCAGGAAGCCGAAGCCCCGCAGCCGCCGCCCCATATCCTGGCTCCGATAGCCCAGCGATACCGTAATGGAGGAAGTGTAAGGGATCGCGTCGAGCAGGGCCGCCAGCTCGCCGTCCAACGCCCGCAATAAGCGCGCGGCCTCCCAGGCCGGGCAGGCCAACACCACGTTGCGGGCCTCCAACCAATGGCCTCCTGCTCGTACGCGGTACCCGCCGGGCAGCTTCTCCACGGTGTCGGCCTCGGCGCGGAAGATCTCGGCGTGGCCGCTGATCGCGCCCACCAGCGCTTCCACCAGTCGCTGCATCCCGCCGCGCAAGGTCTGGAACAGCGGCCCCTTGCTCTCGCGCGCCGCGCGCCGCCGCACGGCCAGTACCCCGCGCGTCAGGCTGCCATAGTGTCGCTCCAGTTCCACGAAGCGCGGCAGCACGCTGGCCACGCTCAACTGTGAGGGATCGCCTCCGTAGACGCCAGCCAGGAGCGGCTCGGCGAGGTAGTCCACCGCCTCCTGGCCGTAATGCTGGGCGACGAATTCAGCCACCGATCGGTCGCCCGAAGCGGATCGCGGTCGTCGGAACCACTCCCCCGCCATGCGCGCCTTGGTTCGCCAGCTCAGCAGCGGGGAGGTCAGCACGGGCCAGATGCGGGTGGGCACCATCATCATCAGGCCGTCAGGCAGAGGGACCAACCGTCCCTGCTTGAGCACGTAAGTGACGCGCAAGTGGTCGTTGGAGCCGATCACCTCGCCATCCAAGCCCAGCTCGCGGGCCAGCTCGAAGGCCCACGGCTTCTCCGCCAGCCAACTGTCAGGTCCGGTCTCCACCACGCAGCCCTGGATGAACTCGCTGCGGATGACGCCGCCCAGCCGCTCCCGCCGCTCGATGAGGGCGCAAGCTGCGCCGCTACGAACCAACTGATACGCGGCGGACAGCCCGGAGATGCCGCCGCCTATGATCACTGCGGGCCGCATCGTCACAACGCGGCCAGCCGCGCACACGCCACTTCGGCCAGCGCCGCGATGAAGGTGGGTGAAGCGTTCAACGATTCCGTGCGGCAGAGCTCGATGCCGCGCTCGCGCGCGTAGTGGCGGAAGTGAATGTCCACGTCGTAAAGGATCTCCAGATGATCGGCTACGAACCCGATCGGGGCGACTACCACCCGGCGCACGCCACCGGCGGCGTAGCCATCGAGCACCGATTCAACCGTGGGACCCAACCACGCCTCGCCCGTCGCCCCCTGGCTCTGGTAGGCGAAATCCCATTCGTCCACTCCCACGCGTCGCGCGACCAGTTCCGCCGTCCGCCGCGCTTCCCGATCGTAAGGATCGCCGGCCTCCAGGATGCGCCGAGGCAGGCTGTGCGCGGTGAACAACACGCGCCGGCCGCTGGCCAGCGGGGCAAGCTTCTCAGCATAAGCTTCTACCAGCAGCGGATGGTCGTAAAAGCTTTCTGTCGAGACGATGTCCACGTCCATGCCCAGCTCGTCTTTGGCCTCTTGCACACGCCGGTAGTACAGCCCGATGCTGGCCTGCGAGTACTGCGGCGCGAGGCAGATCGTCACTAACCGGCGCACCCCGTCGCTGCGGATCCGTCCCATGACTTCGCGGATGAAGGGACGCCAGTTGCGCATGCCGAAGTACACGCGGACGGGCCAACCCATGGCTGCCAGCCGCTGCTCGAGTGCTTCGGCCTGCTCGCGCGTCCGGGCAGCGAGCGGCGAGCCGCCGCCGATGGCCTCGTAACGACGGCGGAGATCAGCGCGGAGTTCGGCCGGCGCGCGGCGGCCTCCTCGCACCAAGTCCAAGTACGCGTCCAGGTCTTCGAGCCGTTCGGGAGCGCCGTGGGCAAGCAGCAGGACAGCCTGCTTCACAGCTTGAATTCCCTGACGTAACCGACCACTGCCTTGACGTTCTCCACCGGGGTTTCCGGCAGGATCCCGTGACCCACGTTGACGATGTGACCCGGGCGCGAACCGGTGCGCTTCAGCAGTTCGTGAACGCGCATCTTGATCTCGGGCAGCGGCGCCAGCAGGACGGCGGGATCCAGATTCCCCTGGATGGCGCAGCGGTAGCTGACATCCATCCACGCCTGGTCAATGGCCACCCGCCAGTCCACGCCGAGCACGTCGCAGCCCACCGCGTGCAGCTCACGGTAAAAGCCGCCCGCGCCGGTGCCGAAGTGGATCACGGGAACGCCGCTGGAACGCAGCCGTTCGATCAGCGCGCGCGAGTAAGGCGCCACGTAGCGGGAATAATCCTCCGGCCCCAGCGCCCCCACCCAACTGTCGAAGACCTGAAGAGCGCGGGCGCCCGCGGTCACTTGCAGCAAGCCGAAATCGCCCAGCACGTCCACCAGCTTGCCCATCAAGCGCCGCCACAGCGTCTCCGACCAGTACATCATCCGCTTGGTCTTGAGGAAATGCCGGGTGGGCCCGCCCTCGATCATGTAGCTGGCCAGCGTGAACGGCGCGCCCACGAAACCGATCACCGGCACCCGCCCGGCCAGCGCCTTGACCACCATCTGGATGGCCTCGCCCACGTAACCGAGATCGTCGGTATTGGAAATCGAGAGAGCATCAATGTCTTCGGAGGTGCGCACCGGATTCTCGATCACCGGCCCCTCGCCTTCGACATAGCTCAGTTTCAGGCCCATGGGCTCGACGGGCAACAGCAAGTCGGCAAAGATGATGGCGGCGTCAACATCCAGAATCTCCACCGGCTGTAGGGTCACCTGGGCTGCCAGCTCCGGGGTCTTGCAGATTTCCAGCAGGTTGTGTTTGGCCCGGATGGCGCGGTAAGGCTTGAGGTAACGACCCGCCTGGCGCATGAACCACACCGGACGCACGTCGGTAGGACGGCGACGGCAGGCATCGAGAAAGCGACTGTTCATGGGAGCCACGCGCATTGCAGTTCCGCAGTATCCTCACACAGGAATACGCGCAAGTCCTTGGGTTTATGCCTGGCCGCCCACTGGCGGCCGAGAATGAAGAAAGGTTTGGTCCAAGCCTCGCTGTCCAGCGTGCGAGGCGCCAGCACCGAGACCGACAGCATCCCCGTCGCAGGGTACCCGGTGCGAGGATCCATGATGTGGCTGTACGTCTTGCCCCCGGCCACAAAGAACTTCTCGTAACTGCCCGAGGTGGAAAGCGACTGGTCCTTCAGGTGCAACGTCTCCACGGTCTGGCTCTCGTCGCGCGGGTTCCGGATCCGCACTTCCCAGCCCTGCGGATCGCTGGGCGGCGCGCCCAGCCCGTAAATGCTGGAGCCCGAGGCCGAGACCAGAGCGGAACGGATGCCATAGTCTTTGAGGATGGCCACCATCCGGTCCACGGCGTAGCCTTTGCCGATGCCGCCCGGGTCCAGCTCCAATCCCGGGCGCGTGAAGCGCACCGTGCGTTGCTCCGGATCGAGAACGATATGCCGGTAGCCCACTGAAGCCAGCGCAGCCTTGACTTCTTCAGGGGAGGGCAAGCGGCCCGTACCCCGATAAAAACCCCACACTTTCATCAAGGCACCGACGCTGATGTCGAAGGCGCCCTCGCTGGCGCGGCTGTAGTCCAGGCAAGCAGCCAGCAGTTCGAACAGCTCGTCGCTGACCCGCACCGGCCGTTCCGCCGCCTCGCGGTTGACCCGGCTCAGCTCGCTGTTGGGCCGGTAATTGGAGAGCATGCGCTCCAGACGGCGGACTTCAGCGAAGGCAGCGTCGGCCGCGGCTTCCAGCCGGTCCCGGTCCTCGCCATAGAGGGCCACCGTGAAGGTGGTACCCATGGCGTCCTGGCTGGCCTCCAGCCGGAGCAGCTCCTGGGCCGGGGCCGCAGCCCAGAGCAACAGAACAGCGGCGACATGTTTGAAACACGAAAACAAGAGGTCGTTGAGCCTCATCCGGACGCCGCCTGCCCCCTCCCCGGCACCTCGGGCCCTCCTGCCTGCCCCTGGCCACCCGCATCCGCCTGGAAGTGGACTTGCGGAATCCGCCAGATGCGCAGCCTTCCCGCCAGCTCCCGCCTGATCCAGTGCCGGGCGCCTTCCAGGGCCTCTAGCGCCGCCCGTTGCCGCTCCTCGTCCTCGCCCGCGGCCACCTTCACCCGGGCAGTTTTCAAGTCGCGGCTCAGGATCACTTCGGTCACCATCACCGCCGCCACGCGGGGGTCGCCCATCTCGTAACCGATGATTTCGGCCAGTTCCTGGCGGATCGCTTCCGCCACCCTGGCCGTGCGCCGCGCATCCATGGTCGCTTCAAGCCAACCATTCCACGGTGGTGGCCACCAGACCCGGCCCCAGCAACGCGGCCGCCTCGCGTTCCACCGCATCCAGGACCAGCGCCGCATGCTGGTGGTCGCCAGAGACGGTCACGGCCGCCACCAGCGCCCGCTGCCACAGATCCTGGTAGTCAATTTCGGCCACCGCGACATTGAACTTGCGCCGCAGCCGGTCCTTGAGACCCTGCACCACCTGGCGCTTGTCCTTCAACGAGTGGGAGTTTTCCAGCCTCACCTCGAGGGTGAGCACGCCCACGCTCGGCATGTCGCCTCGTCAAACCAGAACCTCGGTGGGCACCTGCTCGCGCACGAAGGCTTCCAGCACGTCGCCCGGTTTGACATCGTTGAAGTTCTCGATGGCCACGCCGCACTCCAGGCCGCTCTTGACCTCGCTGACGTCGTCCTTGTAGCGCTTGAGCGAAGCGATGCGCCCGGTGTAAACCACCACGTTGTCGCGCAGCACGCG
>JBMFPL010000171.1:0-7526 GCA_049969115.1 Bryobacteraceae bacterium
GAGCATGGGAACGTGCAGGGCCTTCTCGTAGACGACGCTTTTCTGGATGAGTGAGTGAGCGCCTCCCATCTCGCCGTGGTCGGAAGTGAAAACGACGATGGTGTTGTCGGCCTGACTGCTGGTTTCCAGCGCCCAGAGAATCCTGGCCACGGCCTGATCGACCAG
Source organism: Bryobacteraceae bacterium (assembly GCA_049969115.1). Lineage (GTDB taxonomy): Bacteria > Acidobacteriota > Terriglobia > Bryobacterales > Bryobacteraceae > DTHT01. The sequence goes on from JBMFPL010000171.1 coordinate 166, forward strand.
GTTACACAGGCCGGCATAATTCCGGTTGAGCCTGCGCAGGGCCGCTTCCCAGCGCGCCTCACTTTCGGCGGCCGAGGGCCGTCCGGGCTGCCAGTCGATCTTGCGCTCGATCGCCTCGCATTGCCTGCGGCGCATAGCGGCGTAGTGCCTGGGCTCGCGATCCACCCCCAATCCCGGGTAGTTAGCAGGCAGAGGCGCCTGCTCGGGGGGATGCAGGTCGCCGAAGGGCCCGAAGTAGGGCGGGTGCGGCTCGAGAAAGTTCACGTAGAGGATCCAGGGATCCCGCCGGTGCCTCAGGATGAACTCGGAGGCCTCGGTGGCCAGAAACGCCGCCTTAGTCTGGTGAGCGGGCCGGCGCGCCGCAAACTCGCGCGAGAACGTTCCCTCGGGCTCGTCCGGCTTGTAGCCCAGCGAAACCAGGAACTGGTGATAGCTGGAACGAGCCGAGCGGTCGCGCGAGGGCGAGTAGTGCTCGATGTAGTTGTCTTCGATCGAGACCCAGCGCTAGAAGCCGTGCTGGGCGAGGACTTCGTCGCCCAGGTGCCACTTGCCCATGTAGGCCGCGTGGTAGGAAGGGTCGCCCAAGAGCTCGGGAAATGTCTTGGTTTCCGGCCGCAGGGGCACGTTGTTGCGCACGCAGCCGTTCTGGTGAGGCCAGAGGCCGGTCATCACCGAGGAACGCGAAGGCGTACACACGGGCTGCGTCACGTAGCAGCGCTCGAAAACGATGCTTTCCGCGGCCAGGCGGTTGAGCGCGGGCACGCGGAAGCGGGGGTTGCCATAAACCGCCAGCGTGTTGGCCCGCTGCTGGTCGGTCCTCAGAAACAGCAGGTTGGGCTTGTCCCCGGGCCGCCGCTGGGAGCGCAGGATGGCGGGCGCGAGCGCGCCGGTCGCCAGCGCGATGGCCTGTCTTCGTGGGATCATGGGGCGGGAACTCCGCACACAATATAGTTGATTGCCGAAAGTGATGTCAAAAATCCTTCTGGCTGCCGCCTCGTTCTAACTCGAGCCCATAATTTTCACTTCTGGGCTGTGCGCGAAGCCCTTCGCCCGCCGAGACCGCCCGCTACACCAATTCCCTGGGCATCATCATGGTGCGGGTCCCCGCAGGCGAGTTCCCCATGGGCAACGAATTGCCCACCGGGCCTGAGTCGGGTTCTCGCATGTCGCGCCCCGCGGAGACTACGACGAACGCCCGGTCCGCCGCGTGCGCATCAGCCGGGATTTTTACATGTCCGAGACCGAGGTCACAGCCGAGCAACTCGCGCGCTTCCGCGCTGATTACGTTTCGCCCGGCTTGGCCCCGCCCTGGGCCACAGGTGTCAGTTGGGAGGACGCTGTTGCCTTCTGTCAGTGGCTGAGCCCTCGGGAGGGCCGGTCCTACGGTCTGCCCACGGAGGCCGAATGGGAGTATGCGGCGCGCGCCGGTGGTCGTGGACACCTCTCATCAGGCGCGAAGCCACCCGCCCCGGGATCCGCCAACGCCTTCGGTCGCCGCAACATGAACGAGGGCACCGCCCAATGGGTCCTCGACTGGCACGGTCCCTACCCTGAGCAACCCGAAACCGATCCCGTGGGAACCGCCGAGGGGTACGCGCGAGTGGTGCGCGGTGGTGGCATTTGCCCACCGGGTTCCAGCGAACTGCCAAAGTATCCCAACAGCGGGACGCTGCCCTACTTCCGCCGCGCGGCTAACCGCGCGTCGGCGCCCCCGCAGCGGCGCGCGCCGCATCACATCGGATTCCGCATCGTAGAAGCGCCGCTGCCTGCCGCGGCGCCGCGACCGAGACCCAAGACCTGGCTCGAGCAATTCGTCAAATCACCGGGCGATGCTACCCGCTACGGGCCCGACCCGGGCAGGTCCTGGTTCCGGCAACGGGACGCCTTGCCCGTGCCGCCTGCCGATTTCCCCCAAGAAGAGATCCGCACGGCGGGGCTGCCCCGGGGCATGCTCGGCTACATGCACCACGCGGCCCTCGCCGTCTGCCCCAACGGCGACCTGATGGCAGCGTGGTTCTCCGCCCCCATACCCTACTACGAGGATCTGGCCAACGTGCTGATCATCGGCGCGCCTGCGCCTGAGCAGCGAGGAGTGGGACATGCCGGCCCCACTGGTGGACCTGGCCGACGTCAAGGACACCTCGCCGGTTCTGTGGAGCGACAACGGCCTTCTGTATCTGGTCTGGGGTGGCAGCGGGCTGGCGGGAACTGCTTTCCGCTGGCGCGTTTCCCCGGATCGCGGGGCCAGTTGGGGTCCCGTGCAGCTTCCTCATATCGTCGGGCGACAAGGAGACTCCTCTGCACAACCCATCAGCACCATGCTGCGCAGAGCCGACGGGACGATCTACCTTGCCGGCGATGCCGTGGGATCGGCCTCCTTTCTCTGGGCGACTCGCGATGGCGGCCGGAGCTGGTTCGACACAGGGGGCAGAACAGGGGGCCGGCACACGGTCTTCGCCCGGCTGCGCGACGGCTCGCTGCTGGGGCTGGGCGGCAAGGCCTCGGACATCGAGGGCTACATGCCCATGTCGGTCTCGCGCGATGGCGGCCGCACCTGGGACATCCGCAAGAGCCCGTTCCCCGCGCTCGGGCCGAACAAGCAGCGTCCCGCCCTGATCCGGCTGGCCAGCGGCCGCCTCTTCTACGCCGGCGACTGGCAGAACACCTACGGGCAGGCGCCTCCCGGCCTCACGCAAAGAGGAGCCTTTGTGGCGCTTTCGAGCGACGAAGGTGCCACTTGGCGGATCAAGAACCTGCCCGGCGCACTGCCGCATGCGCGTTACGCGCTACGGCGCCGGCCGGGATGGCCTTCGGAGCCCTCCGGTCATCCGTCCCTGAGCTACGCTGTCGCTGCGCAAGCGCCCAACGGCGTCATCCATCTTGCTCACCTCCTAACAACCACCCGTCCCAGCACTTCGAGATGAACGAGGCCTGGATCCTCTGCGAGGATCCCGGGCCCTCGCCCATCACCACTTGGGGCCCCGGCGCCTGCACTCGCGCGAGACCTATCCGGGCGGGCAACTGAAAGCGAGCTGGAGCGGTTGCCTGGACGCCTCCGGGCGCTACCTGCTGGATGGCGGGGAACGCTGGTATTACCCCTCGGGTCGGCTCCAGTACGAGGTCCGCTGGCTGGCAGGCCGCAAAATCGGGCTCGAGCGCCACTGGGACGAGCAGGGAAAACTGCTGTGGCAGTGGGAGCACCGGGTCGGCGGCGACAGCGTCTGGACGCACTTTCGCCCCCACGTTTCGCCGCGCCTGCAGTCGTCGTGGCGCAACAGGCGGGCCACGGGAACTGCAACCGAGTGGGACGCTGACGGTCGTCTCGTGCGGCGGATGGAGTTCGTCGAGCGCGTCAACAAGAACTGGACGCGCGCCCGCAGCGCCTCGCTGGAACGCTGAGGGCTCGGGCCCTCACCGGGGCAGCAGCTCGCTGGGGCCTCACTCCTCTTCCATGAACCGGTAGGCGATCATGTGGCAGACCACCAGATGGGCGTCTTCGATGCGGCCCATGTGCGGCTCGGGCACGTGGATGGTGAGCTGGGCCAGACGTGCCAGCTTCCCGCCATCGCGTCCGGTCAGCGCCAGCGTGCGGCAGCCGATCGAGTTGGCGTACTCGATGGCCCGCAGCACGTTGGGCGAGTTGCCCGATCCGCTGATGCCCACCACCAGATCGCCCGGCCGGGCGAAGTTCTTCAGTTGCTCGACGAAGACCGCCTCGTAGCTGACGTCGTTCGCGTAAGCAGTGATGGTGGAGAGAGAATCGGTCAGGGCCAGGATGCGGAAACGTTTGGCCCGGCCGTAGCTGGCCCCCTTGACCACATCCGTGGCGAAGTGGGAAGCGGTGGCGGCGCTGCCGCCGTTGCCGCACACGAAAATCTGGCGGTCCTCGTCGCGCGCTTGCCGGAACCAGTCGATGGCCTGCTCGACACGGGCCATCTCGATGGCCGCCAGCGCCTGCAACAAAGCCTTCCGGTATTGTTCCGCGTAGCTCATGCCTTCCTCGCCAGCGCCAGCGCGCCGTACAGCACGCTGTCGTCTCCCAAGGCCGCGGGCACCACGTCGATGCGCGCCCGCGACCACTCCGTGATCTGCCGCCGCAGCTCCGCGCGCAGCGGACCGAACAGCGCCTCGCCCGCCTTGCTGATGCCGCCGCCGATGACGATGCGCGCCGGGTTGAGCAGCATGATACAGGCCTTCAAGCCCAGCGCCAGGTCCACCACGTAGCGGCGCACGAATTCGGGGTCCTGCATCAACTCGTGCGCGGGCCGGCCGTAGTCGGGTTCCATCCAGATCCCCGCGCACATCCGCTCCAGGCAACCGTAAGCGCCGCACAAGCATTGCGGCCCGTCGGGCCGCACGGTCAGGTGCCCGATCTCGCCCGCGTAAGAATCCGCGCCGCGGTAAATTTCGCCCCCGATGACGATGCCGCCGCCGATGCCGGTGGAAAGCGTCATGTAAAACAGCGGGTCGAATCCGGCGCCCGCGCCGTAGACCGCCTCGCCCAGGGCGCCCACGTTGGCGTCGTTGTCCAGGACCGCGGGCAGGCCTGTCTCCTGGCGCACCCAATCGGCAAGCGGGAAGTCCTGCCAGCCGCCCACGTGCGTGGAAAGCGCCACGCGCTGCGTGGAGAAATTGACTGGCCCGCCGAAGCCGATGCCGCAGCGGTCCAGGCGCCGGCGCTCGCCCCAGGCCTTCGCGATCGTCCGGATCTGCCCGAGCATCCAGTCGCGGCCGCCCCCGCGGTCCGTGGCGCGGGTCTCCCGCTCGACCATGCGCTCATCCTCGAACACGGCCATGGAGAACTTAGTCCCGCCGATGTCAATGGCCAGCGTGTTCATGAGCGCCAGGCTTGCTCGGCTGCCAGCACCTCTTGCGGAGACGCCGTCCCCGTTCCTCTTTTCATGATGGTGACCGAAGCCACCAGGTTGCCGAAGCGGGCCGCGGCGATGGGGTCGCGCGTGACCGCCAGGGCCAGCGCCGCGCCGGCGGAAAAGCTGTCGCCTGCGCCGCAGATGTCCACCGGCTTTTCGATCTTGCGTGTGGGTACCGGCGTCTGGCCCGCGTCGTTGATCACGATCACGCCCTCGCCGCCGCGGGTCACGATCACGACCGGGCTTTCCACGTGCGCCCGCAGCCGCTGGTAGTCGACCTCGCCGAACAGCCGCAGGCACGCGGCGTCGGCTTCCTGTTGGTTGGGCTTGACGATCACCTTGCGGAACTCGTGGATGCGCAGGCGCGAGTCGGCCCACACGACTTTTTCGGGGCGCCGCTGGGCCAGTTGGGCGAGCAAAGCGCGCATGGCGGGCGTGACCACCGCCGCCTGCCCGGTCTCGGCCTGATCGGCCACCAGGATCACGTCGAATTGCGGGAAGGCCTCCTCCAGGGCTCTCAGGAGCTTCCGCTCGATGGCCTCAGGCAACGGCCGCTGGTTGATGAAGTCCACGCGCGGCTGGTCTTCGATACCCGTCTGCCGGTTGATCAGCTTGGTGTAAGTGAAGGTCGGCAGACCGGGCTCGCAGAGCATGCGCTGGGTGCCCACGCCCCGCTCGCGCATCGCGCGCAGCAGTTCGTAGCCAAAGCCGTCGTCGCCCACCACGCCCAGCGCCTCGATGCGCCCGCAGCCCAGGGCGGCCAGGTTGTTGCAGACCGTGCCTCCCGCCCCGGGCGTCACCTCGGTCGCGACCACGGCGATGCGCGGGATGCCCGTCTCGCGTGAGGGCTCGGAGGCCGCGGGATCGTAAGTGCACCAGCGGTCCAGGCAGATGTCGCCCACCACCAGCGCAGAAAGCTTTGGGAATCGGGCCAGAATCTCTGCCGTCGTCATGGCATGCTCTCCGCGGGCACCGCCAAGCTCATCCGAACAGGGCTTTCATCAATTCGTCCAGGCAGAGATAGTTGGGGATGACGAGGTCAGCGCCCACACCGATCAGGCGCCGGCGCTTCCACTCGTTCACTTTCTTGCACTCAGGCTCGTCCGTAGCCACGCCCACTGCCACCCCGCCCACCGCCTTGACGTTCTCGATCTCCACGTAACCGTCGCCGAAGCCGAGCAGGTCATCGCCCTTGCATTCCGCGGCCTGGATCATGCGCTGGATGAGGATAGCCTTGGAGAAGCTCTTGTAGTCGTCCAGGGCGCCCCAGACGCCGCCGTCGAAGTAGCGCTCGATGTCGAGCATGCGCGCTTCCTCGCGGGCGTACTCCTGGTCGGTGCCGCTAGCCAGATACATTTTCAGGCCCCGTTGTTTCAACGCCTCGAGCAGCGCCCGCGCCCCGGGCACCAGATACTGGTCGGGCGCAGCCCTCCCCCTGCGCAGCGCCTCCCACCGGTGCTTGATTTTCTCATGCAGCCGATCCAGGTACATCTTCTTGTAAACCAACGGGTCGAGCGGCTTGCCTCCGCGCAGCTCTACCTGCCGCGCCAGCTCGATCATCTGGTAGATGGTCTGCTTGCCGGTCAGCCGGGCCACGTAATCCTCGACGATCGCCCGCAGCTCCTGCTCGCTCTCGCCCGTCTTCAACTCCAGCAGGATCTCGACCATCATCGGCACCATCACCTCCACCCAGCCGGTGCGGATCAGCGAGAGCGTGCCGTCGAAATCGAAAAGGACCACGCGGGCGTTGCGGGCCGAAACGCCCTCTCGCACGAATTCGATCATGAGCTTTCTATTGTGCCATGCGCTGGTTGCCTGGCGATTGCTATGCTCGGGAAGGTGGCCATGGGCAGAGAGGGCCGCCGGCGCGAAGTCGAAATCAAGCTCGTGCTGGAGAGCGCCGCGGCGGCACGCCGGTTGCTGGCCCGCGCCGGCTTCCGCTGCGTTCACCGCCGCACGCTGCAAGACGACGCCGTCTTCGACGATGCCGCCGGCCGCCTCCGGCGCGCTGGATTGCTGCTGCGTTTGCGCCGCAGCGACCGCGGCGCCTGGCTGACCTTCAAAGGCCCGGCGGCTACCGGCAGGCACAAGGAGCGCGAGGAACTGGAGACGCCGCTAGCCCCCGCGGCCGCGGACGTGCTGGGCGAGATCCTGGCCCGGCTGGGCTTCCGCGTGAGCTTCCGCTACCAGAAGTACCGTACCGAGTATGCACGCCCAGGCGAGAAGGGCATCGCAGCGCTGGATGAGACTCCAATCGGCGTCTTCCTCGAGCTCGAAGGCCCGCCCTCGTGGATTGACCGCACCGCGCGCAAGCTGGGCTTCACCCCGGACCGCTATCTCACCGCCACCTACGCCGAGCTATATTTGGATCACTGCAAGCGCCACCGCCTCAAGCCGGGCCACTTGATGTTCCGCGACACCTTCTAGTAAACTCGTCGCAGGTCTGCCATGCCTAGTACTACTGGGTCATAAACGTCTCGTCCCACAAAA
>JBMFPL010000172.1:0-7427 GCA_049969115.1 Bryobacteraceae bacterium
GGTCGTATTCGCGGCAGATCTCGCGGATCAGTTCCGGCGGCCAGTCGCCCCTGGGCTCCCATACCGCCAGCCATGGCTGCGGCCCTGCGCGCTGGAAGAACCTTTTCAAGTTGGCGACGTTGGCCGGCAGCGGGCGGAAGGAGGCGGGGCACTGGAACACGACCGCCTCGGCGCGCAAGGCCCTGGCGATCTCGGCCGTTCTTTCCCAGGCTTCCCAGACCTGGTCGGTGGGCTGGAAGAAACCGCAGCGCGCGCGCAGATCCTCCGGGAGCGGTTCCTTGAGCCGCCGGTAAGTGGGACTGGAGGGCGGGTGCGTGATGAGCTGCCAGGCTTTCAAAGTAAAACGGAAAGCAGAGGGTGCCTCGCGCCGCCATTTCTCGACGAGCGATACCGAAGGAAGCTGATAAAACGTTTCTTGCAGTTCGACGACCGGGAACTGCTCGTAATAGCGCGCGCGGGCTCCCGCCCATCCGCAGCAGCCGACCAAAAGCGGCGTCATGACTGCCGGTGCCCGCCCGGCGGGGTCATCGTGCCCGCCCCCGGGGCGATCCTTCGCGGGCCGGGACTGCTTACTTGCGCGCGCCCCGCTGCGGGTTCTTCAGCCGCGCCTGGCGCAGCTTCTTGCGGTTGCGCTTGGGCTTGCTTATGATAAAGGTCCCGCTTCCCAGATAAGTGGCAGAGTAAGTCTTGTTCTCCGTCAATGTTTCTCCCTCTTTTCGGGCGATGAGCGCCCACGCCGCGGTGTGGGTGGCAGGACGACCTGCCGGCTATTATTTTAGCGCACCGGGCCGTTGCCGCCGGGGGCGCGCGCTGCTCTATCCTGAAAATTGGCCGAGTCGGCAACACCGCTGCTTGCCCCTGCGTCCGGCCCTGCGCCTGGGCGGGCATGGCCCGAACTGTTTCGCGCCCTTCGCCACCGTAACTTCCGCTTGTTTGTCTGCGGGCAACTGGTCTCCCTGGTTGGCACATGGATGCAGAGCGTGGCCCAGAGCTGGCTCATGTACCGCCTCACGCATTCGGAATGGCTGCTGGGCGCGGCGTGGTTTTGCAGCCAGATCCCGGTTTTCCTTCTGGCCCCGCTCGGAGGCCTGGCGGCGGATCGCTATTCGCGCCACCGCATCGTCGTTGTCACCCAAACGGCTGCCATGTGCCAGGCCTGCGCACTGGCGACGCTGACCTTGCTGGGCTGGATTCAACCCTGGCACATTCTCGTGCTGGCCACGTTGCTGGGCGTGATCAACGCCTTCGACATGCCCGGGCGCCAAGCATTGCTGATCCACCTGGCCGGCAAGGAGGATCTGCTCAACGCCATCGCGATCAACTCGGCGATTTTCAACGCAGCGCGCCTGATGGGACCGGCACTGGCGGGGGTGCTGGTGGCTCGCTTTGGCGAGGGCGTGTGCTTCGCCTTGAACGCAGCCAGCTTTCTGGCGGTCATCGGTTCTTTGCTGGCCATGCGATTGCCGCTGTTCGCGGCGCGAGCGCCAGAGTCTGCTTGGGAACACCTCAAGGACGGCTTCCGCTATGCTCACCGTTCGCCACCCCTTCGAACCTTGCTCGGCTTGGTGGGCGCCGCCAACCTGGCCGGTATGCCCGTGATCGTGTTGATGCCCTTTTTCGCCGACGAAATCTACCGGCGGGGGTCCCAGGGGCTTGGTTTCCTGCTCGGGGCCATGGGGATGGGCGCCATTGCGGGGACTCTCTGGCTGGCGGGGCGTGGGCGGACCGAGGATTTACCGGGCGTGATTTGGGCCAGCTCAATTACGCTCGGCGCTGCCTACCTGGCCTTCGCGCTCTCGCCTTCTTACTGGCTCGCGCTGGCCCTCATGCCCGTGGTGGGCTTCAGTGTGATGAGACAGAACGCTTCAGCGAACACGTTGATCCAGACGCTCATTCCCGACCATTACCGCGGCCGCATCATGGCGCTGTACGCAATGATGGTCGTGGGGCTGGGGCCATTCGGTTCCCTGGCTGCCGGGGCGTTGGCGCGGTACATCGGGGTGCGCGGGGCGGTTCTGCTGGGAGGGATCCTGTGCCTCTGGGCGGCGTCGTGGTTCAGGTTGCGACGGGGCATTTTCCGGGGAATCGTGGCGTGCATGGCGGTGTGGCTGCTGCTCGGCATTCCCGCCACCGCCCGGGCGGGCGAGCCGGATGCGGTCGCGGAAATCGCCCGCGAGCTGGAAACGATTACGGGTTTGAAGCCGCGCCGCGCGATTCGCGCCCAACGCATAGGGCGGGAGCGCGTTAAGCCGTTTCTCGAGCAACGCATCCGCGAGGAGATCCGCCCCGAGCAGATCCGAGCCGAGGAGACGCTCCTCAAAAAGTTGGGGCTGCTTCCGGCCGACTTCGATTTACGGAAGACCATGCTGGAGCTGCTCAGCGAGCAGGCGGCCGCCTTCTACGATTACCGCAAGAAGCGGCTGTTCGTCATCGAGGGCGCCGGTGGCGAAATCCAGCACTCGGCACTGGTGCACGAGATCGCCCACGCCATAGCGGACCAGCACTTCGGTCTGGGCCGGTTCATGCGCCGCGTGCGTCAAAGCGACGACGCCGCGCTGGCCCGTCTGGCGGTCATGGAAGGGCAGGCGACTTGGCTGATGTCGGAATACCTGGCTCGCCAGACCGGTCAATCGCTGAAGGACTCGCCGGTGCTGGTGCGGATGATGAGCCGCGCGGCGGAGCTTTCTGCCGGCCAGTACCCGGTCTGGGACGCCGCGCCGCTGTATTTGAAGGAGACGCTGATCTTCCCTTACAGCCGCGGGATGTTATTCCAGCACGCGGTTTACGAGAAGTTCGGCCAGCGCGCTTTCGCCGAGGTCTTCCTTCACCCGCCCGATACCACTCGGCAGATCCTTCATCCCGAGGCCTATTTCGCCCGGCAGGCGCCGGAAAAGGTGCGGCTCACGGCGATCCGGACGCCCCCCGATTTCAAGGTGCTGATCGAGGGATCGCTCGGCGAGCTGGACCACGCCGTGCTGTTGCGCCAGTACACGAGCGCGCAGGAAGCCGAGCAGGTTGCCCCGGGATGGCGAGGTGGCGCTTACAAGCTCTGGCAGCGGGGACGCGATGGTCGGACGCTGCTGGCCCTGGTCTCGGCGTGGGCCGATGAGGCGGCGGCCCGGCGCTGGGGGCAGGCCTACCAGAGGGTGCTGCGCGGCAAGTGGAAGCGCTACGAAGCCCAAGAGACGGGACCCGGCTGGATCCTCGGCCAAGGTGACGATGGCTACTTTCTGGTCCGGCTCGACGGGCGGCTATTCTTGAGCACCGAGGGTTGGGAGTCCAAGCAAGCCCTGACGACCGGATTGTCCGAGCCCTCCTCTCCAGTTGCCACGCGGCTCAGCCGATAGCAATAAGGAAGGTTGACCGCCCAGGACTTGCCCGGTGTTCCAAGCCAACCCAAGCGTAAAGGGGCCCGACAAGGCCCTCGTGATCTGCCCGGACCGAGCCAAAGCGGCCGAACTCGCCCGGCTGCTGGGCGAATACGGTTTGGGTATGGTGCCGCATCATGGCTATCCCACGGGCAGCGCGTTGCTCGCCCTGCTGCACAATCCTCCGCCCGCGCTCTGCCTTGTGGACGCGGATGCCGAGCCCGAGACGGCCCTGCGCCTCATCGCCGAAATCAATGGGCGCTCGCCCAACTTGCCCATCGTCGCGCTGCTGGGCGCCAGCAACCCGGACCTGATTTTGCGCTGCCTGCGCGTGGGCGCCAGCGAGTTCCTGGTTCGTCCCTTTACTGGCGAACAGTGGGAGGCAGTCTGGGGACGCATTGCGCGTGCCGGTCATGAAAGGCCGCAGGACGGGCAAGCGGGAAAGATCGTTTGCCTGGTCCCCGGCAAGGGTGCGAGCGGAGCGACGACCATTGCCGTCAACCTGGCCTTCCAGTTGAAGCGAGCCGGTCGCGAAAAGCTGCTGCTGGCGGACCTGGACGGGCTGATGGGGACGGTCGGTTTCCAGCTCAAGCTCAAATCCAGCTACAACTTTCTGGACGCGCTGACGCACTCGGACCGGCTCGACCCCGACTTGTGGAAAGTGGTGGTCAGCCAAATCCGCGGCGTGGACGTATTGCTGGCGCCGGACGATCCCGCGGGCATGGATCAGGACTGGAATCCGGCGCCGCTGGTGGAGTTTTGTCGCTACCAGTACGAGCTGGCCGTTTTGGATTGCGGCAGCGGCTTCGGCGATTGGAACCTCGCTGTGGTGCGAATGGCCGACGAGGTGTTGCTGGTGACAACCGCAGACTTGCCCGCCTTGCACGCCACGCAACGGGTTCTGGCTTGGTGGGAGGAGCAGGGGGTAAGCCGGAACCGGCTGCGAGTGGTTTTGAACCGGTACTCGGAGGAGCGCGATCTTGCCGTGGACGCCATCGAAGCAGCACTGCAGTGTCCGGTCTTCCACACGCTGCCCGCCGACCCCGAAACTTTGCAGAAAGCGGTCATGGAAGGCAAGCCGGCGCCGGCTTCGAGCCGCTTCGCCAGGGGCCTGAGCGCGCTGGCCGAAAAACTCTGTGGCCGGCCTCAGGCTGAGCGCGGCGGTTCGCTGCTGTCTTTCCTGTTCCGCGGGCGTTGACGCCGGCGTTTGGGCTTGGGAAGATTGATCGTCCCGCGACAGTTAGGCGAGCCGCAACGGCAGGGGATGGGTTCGATGTCGTGGTCGAGGCGATAATCGATCGTCAGTTCCTCGCCCGGCGCGATGGCGCGCTTGCTCATGTACAGGATGTGGCCCTTCAGGATCACGGCATAGAGATTGGGATCGCAGGAGTGATTGATCAGCTCGGCGCCGCTGCCGCCAACGGCGCCATCTACGCACCAGTAAGAGTTGAGCTCGAACAGGTAAACTTGAGGCCTTTGGGAACGGCGCTTGGCCTCGCGGCGGCTCACGCGCTCGCCTGTGTATTCGATCACTTTCCGCCGCGGCGGGATCCATTCCTCGGCGAAGACTCCCCAACGGTGAATCCTGGAGGGGCCGACGCGGAGCCGGAAGCAAGCGTAGCGCTGGTCTATCTTCGGGACGAGAGGCTCATCCCGGCCGGCCATAGCCGCTGACCTCCTGTCCCTTCCTCACAGGCTTGCTGCGATCAGGCCAGCCCTGCCTCCCGCAGCCACCCTTTCAGGGTGTCCACGTCGTGGCACATGAACTCGAGCAGCTTTTCGCGGGGGATTTCAACGGTGCGATCGCCGCGGGCCGCGCCGCCCAGTTCGGGATACTCCATATGCACCTGGAGCGGCCCGGAGAAGCCGCTTTGCTTGAGCAGGGCGAAGAACTGCCGGAAGTTGACCATGCCTTGGCCGAGCGGTCGCCAGCCGGGAACCCAGGTGCCTTTCTCGTTCTTGCGCCACAGGAAGTCTTTCACCGCCACGCCGCGGCTGATGGAAAGCAGCAGGCGCGCCGAGTGGATCCATCCGCCATAGCCGCCTTCTACGGTGGCGTGCCCGATGTCGAAGTTCACTGCGACCGCATCCGGATCCACATCCTTCAACAGCAGGTAAAGGTCCCACATGGAAGCGCCCACGCGCCCGGGGCCGGAGTGCGTGTGGTAGATGGCGCAGACGCCGTAGCTACGGTTCAGGGCCGCCAGTTCCTTGACGCGGCCGCGGAATTCTTCGAGCTGGACAGGCAGGGGACGCCGTCCGTCGTAGGTGAAAGTGTCGCAGCGATACAGGCGGATGCCGAGCGCCGCGCAGGTTTTCACGACAGGCTCGACCTCCGGCGAGCGCGCATCGGTGAAGCGCGTGGTGATCATGGGCAGCTTCAGCCCCGCCTTGCGGATGGTCTCGGCGGCGTTCGGCAGATCGTCGGCCACGCGTTGCGGTTCCACGTGACCGCCGGGGCGAACCGTGAGGTCCACGCCTTCATAGCCGAGCGACCTCATGGTCTCGGCCATCTCGGCAATGCCCGATGTCCACTGGAAGTGCTTGGAGAACGCGCAAATCACGGGACGGCTTTGCGCGGGAGCCGCCAACGCCGCCCCTGTCATCAGGAATCCACGACGGGTCATAGCAAACTCGCCTTTCGCCACGGCTTCCCATTTTAGCTTCCAAGGTGCAAGCTGAGCGATCGCCGCGGTTCGCGTTATGATGCCGCTGTGGCGCTGGAACTTGTCGCGCTGGCCGACGACACGACGGGCGCTCTCGAGGTGGGCGCGCAACTGGCGGTGGCAGGCGTTGCTGCCTTCGTCGTCCTCGATGCTGGAGGCCGATGGCCTGCGGATCGCCCCGCCCTCGTGGTGGATCTCGCCAGCCGTCACCTGCCTGAGCCGCTGGCGGCGCAAACGGTTCGCGAGGCGGCCTCGCAGGCTTGCCGGCTCGGAGCCCGGTACGTGTATCTGAAGACCGACTCCACGCTGCGCGGTCCCATCGGCGGGCCAATGCAAGCGCTGCTCGACGTTTTCCCGGAGCGTCCCCTGGTTTACGCGCCCGCCTACCCCGCGATGGCACGCACCGTGATCGAAGGCGTTCTTTTCGTGGAGGGACGCCCGCTGGCCGAGAGCGCCTTCGCGCAGGATCCGCTGGAGCCGGCCCGCGAAAGTTCGGTGCTGCGTGTGATCGCGCGCGATTGCCACGCGCCCGTGCGGCTGGTGCGCTCCGCAGCAGAGCTCGGAGAGCTGCTGGCGGGCGAGGCTCGCCAGTGCGTGCTGGTCTGCGATGGGCGGGAGGACGCAGACCTGCGGGCCGTGGCGGCCGTTGTGGCGGTGCAGCCTCCACCCCAAATAGCCGCCGGCCCTGGCGGATTCGTTGGCGCTTGGGTACGAGCCTTGCCTTTGGCGCGAAACTACTCGCCGCAGCGCCCGCGGCCGCGGCGGTGGTTGGTGGTCAACGGCAGCCTGCACCCGCGTTCGCGCGAGCAGGCGGCCCGGGCGGACGTTGCAGCCGTTCTGCCAGGCGGAACGTACCCCTCGGGCCACGAATGGGCGCTGGTGCAGACGCCGGAGCAACCCTCGCCTGACGCGTTCCAGGTCGCGAGCGATCTGGCTCGTTGCGTGGCACGTGCTGTCAGAGAAAATGGCGTAGAGGGCCTGGTCATTTTCGGCGGGGATACGGCCCGGGCTGTGCTGGAAGCGCTCGACGTGCGCGTGCTGGAGCCGCTGGGGGAAGCGCTGCCCGGCGTACCCGTCAGCCGCGTGAGGGAACTGGGGCTGACCGTCATCAGCAAGGCCGGTGGTTTTGGCCCGCCCGATGTGGTGGCCCGCATCCGAACCGAGGTCGAACGATGGCAATGATTTTCGGCATCACCATGGGTGACGCCAGCGGCGTCGGCCCGGAGATTCTGCTCAAGGCCTGGGCGGCGGGAGAGCTGCGCTACCCGGTGGTGGCTTTCGGCGATCTGGCAGTGCTCGAGCGTTGCAACCGCGAGCTCGGCTACGGGGTGGAGCTGCGCGCGGCGAGCGCGCCCAGGGACTGGCGGGAAGGCGCGCTGAACGTGGTGGATCA
>JBMFPL010000173.1:0-7410 GCA_049969115.1 Bryobacteraceae bacterium
CTCCGAAGGTGCTGGTGAGCCTTTGGGGAGGCTACAACTACCGTAATTACAAGGACTACGGGATCCCCCGCGGCACCCCGCGTTACCGCTTCATGGCGAGCAACATCAACATGGTCGCCCCGGATGGCACCCCGCTGCCCGTACCGCCCAACCTGCAAGGCCCTGTGGGCAATTTCACCCCCGACAACCGGCAGACCGTGCGCGATATCCAGACCCGCTGGAACCTCTACGCTGACGCCAACTACCTGTTCAGCGCGCGTGGCCAGCACAGCCTCAAGTGGGGCTACCAGATCAACCGGCTCCACAACGACGCCCTGGCCAGCACCTGGCCCGACGGCTATATCCTGCTTTACTGGAACCGCACGCGCGCGGGCATCACTCGACCGGGCACCATGCGTGGTCGCTACGGCTATTACATCGACCGCTTCTTTGCCACCACGGGCGACGTGGCCAGCGACAACATGGCCCTCTACATTCAAGACGGCTGGAACGTGCACCCGCGCCTCCGCTTGAATCTGGGCCTGCGCACCGAGCGCGAGTACTTACCCTCCTTCAGGGTCGCCCAGAACATCCCTTCGCGGGCCATCGAATTCGGCTTCGGCGACAAGATCGCGCCGCGCGTCGGCTTCGCTTGGGACGTGCTGGGCAACACCAAGTTCAAGCTCTACGGCTCCTTCGGGCTGTTCTACGATTTGATGAAGTACGAGATGCCGCGGGGCAGCTTCGGCGGCGACGTCTGGATTGACGTCGTCTACCCGCTGGACGATCCCGACTTCTTCAAGATCAAGCCCATGAGTCCCAAGGTCGGACCCAACGCCTGGGAGACGGTCGACTGGCGCATCCCCTCCAACGACCCCAACGACAACACCATTGACCCCAACCTCAAGCCGATGCGCGAGCGCGTTTACGACTTCGGCATCGAATGGGGCTTGACCGAGACGCTGCTGCTGAATGTGCGCTACAACCACAAGAAGCTGGACCGCACCATCGAGGACGTGGGTGTGCTCACGCCGGCCGGCGAGAAGTACTACATCGCCAACCCCGGCTTCGGGCTGACCGCCGACCCCAAGACCTTCGGGCCTGGCATTCCCACCACCCCGAAGGCCAAGCGGATCTACGACGCCATGGAGATCCGGCTCGACAAGCGCTTCAGCCGCAACTTCACCTTCCAGCTCAGCTACACTCTGAGCCGGCTCTATGGCAACTACGGCGGCCTGGCCAGCTCCGACGAAAACGGGCGCATGAGCCCCAACGTGAACCGCTACTTCGATCTGCCCTGGATGAGCTATGACGCCAGGGGCAAGCTGGTCGAAGGGCGGCTGGCTACCGACCGACCGCACGCCTTGAAGTTCTACGGCTCCTACTCGCTGAGGACCAAGGCGGGCGAGACCCGCTTCGCGCCCGTGCTCTTTGTCATGAGCGGCACCCCGCTGACCACCGAGGTCAACGTCATCAGCACCACGCCCGTCTACGTCAATGGGCGCGGCGATTATGGGCGGACTCCGGTGTACTCCAACACCGACTTCGCCATCACGCACGACTTCCGGCTGGGCAACCTGCCCGAGCGGTACCGCTTCCGGATCGGTTTCGAGGTGTTCAACCTCTTCAACCAGAGCACCGTCACCGACCGCTTCATGGGCTACGTACACGCCAATGACGGGCAGATCCAGTTCGAGCACGAGGCAGACGTGTTCAAGGGCTTCGATTACAAGGCCCTCATGAAACAGCAGGGCTTGCGCGTGGATCCCCGGTACGGCTGGGCCAGCGCCTTCCAGGGCCCGCGCATGTGCCGGCTGGGCATTCACTTCTTCTTCTAGTCCGGCTGGAATTCGGGCTCGAGGGCCTTCCCGGTGCGCCGGGGAGGCCACTTTTGTTTGCGAGGGCCCTCGCGGCTCGTGCGCCGGCGCACTGAGGTTTTCGTGTCTGCCGGGGAGGACCTAAACGTCGACAGTTGCTTGGGGCTGGCACCGGGGCCAAAGGCCGGTTCAACAACTGCCAGTCTCGGAGGCTGGCTCTCGAACTTGCCCCGCATCCCCTGAACCCGAACCTAGGCCCCTCGAGTCTGGCGCCCGTAGCGACGCCGCGCGGAAGCGCGCCCTGACGGGCTTACGGGCCTCCCTCGCTCGTCCGAAGAACAGGCCGATGGCTTCCAACCCATTGCGGCAGAGGGGGCGGTTGTGATAGCATACCGCTTTTTTGGCAGTTTTTTAATCTTCTTCGAAGCAACAGGAGGTCCCGTGACGGTACGCAACCTGACACTGCTACTGGTGTTGGCCTGCGTAGCGTGGTCCCAGGTCGCGACAGGCTCTTTGCAGGGCACCGTGACTGACCCGGCCGGAGCTGCGGTTCCCGCGGCCAAGGTGAAGGTGAGGCACGAGCCCACCGGCCAGGAGTTCGAGACCGTGACCACCGAGGCAGGCCTGTTCGTGTTCCCCAGCTTGCCCGTGGGTCCCTACACGCTGACGGTAGAAAAGACCGGCTTCAAGCGCGCGACCCAGGGCAACATCGAAATCCGAGTGGCGCAAAGGCAGATCGTGGACCTGCGGCTGGAGCTGGGCGAGGTCCAGCAGACGGTGGAGGTCCGCGAGGCGATCGTTTTGTTGGAGACGCAAACGCCAGAACGCGGCCAGAACTTCTCCCGAAAGTTCATGGAGACGCTGCCGCTGTTCACTGGGGGCATCCGCAACCCGGAAGCTTTCGTCACTTACATGCCGGGCGTCAACACCGGCTACGGGGAAACTTCGATTGCGGGCTCTGGCGGGCGCGCCAAGGAGGTCTTGCTCGATGGCGCCAGCCAGACTATCCCTGAGTCGGGCGGCGTGGTCTTCAACTTCCCGGCCTCCGAACAATTCGGCGAATTCAAGCTGATCACTTCCAACTACAACGCCGAGTACGGGCGTTTCGGAGGCGGGGTGGAGGTCTTCATCACCCGCTCGGGCACCAACGATTTGCATGGAGGTGCCTTCCTGAACATGCGCCGCGACATCTGGAACGCGGCCGGCTACAACGTCAACCGCGTGGTGGGTCGTCCCAAGGGCTACCGTCCGAAGGAGCGCTTCAACGAGGTGGGGGGCGTGATCGGCGGGCCCGTGTGGCTGCCGCGCGTTTACGACGGTCGCAACCGGACGTTCTGGTTTTTCACCATCGCCGAGGACCTGCGGCCGGCTTCGATCAGCCAGTCGGTGGCGACCATCGCCACGCCGCGCATGA
Source organism: Bryobacteraceae bacterium (assembly GCA_049969115.1). Classification (GTDB taxonomy): domain Bacteria; phylum Acidobacteriota; class Terriglobia; order Bryobacterales; family Bryobacteraceae; genus DTHT01. Next base: position 3,211 of record JBMFPL010000173.1, read on the forward strand.
AGCAGGGCGACTTCAACGAGGTCTCCCAGTTGATCTACGACCCGCTGACCACGGCGGGCAACACGCGCCAGCCCTTCCCGGGCAAGATCATCCCGCGCAGCCGCTGGAGCAAGGTCTCGCAAAACGTGGTCCCCTTGGTCCCCGATGCCAACTTGCCCACCCTCACGGGTAACTACCAGTTCACCAACCAGCAGGTGATCAACGACACGCACTGGAGCCTCAAGTTCGACCATGCCGTCACGCCCAACAATCGCTTCGCCTATTACATGAGCCGGCAGAACCAGGATGTGCAGAACACCTACACATTCCCCGGACCGCTGGGGACCGGCTTGGGCTCGAACACGCAGCGGCCGGAGAACTACCGGCTCAATCACGACCTGGTGCTCAGCCCCACCGTGCTGTTGCATTCCACCTTCGGCTTCACGCGACAGCAGCAAGGCTGGGACAACCCGGCGCAGAAAGGTTGGGGCTCGAAGATCGGGCTGCCGCTTTCGGGTCTCTCGGACGCCTTCCCGGTGGTTCGGTTCGAGGGCGCTGACGGGCTGAGCGCCTGGGGCGTGCAGGACGGCAAGGTCTCCAACGGCACGCAGTTCAACTGGACGTTCCACTTCACGCAGTCGCTGTCCCTCATCCGTGGCAAGCACGAGATCAAGATGGGCTGGGACTTCCGCCGCCTGCGCACCTTCTCGGATCCGCCCGATCTGGCCGGAACTAACGGGCGCTACGTTTTTGCCCGCTCGCAGACGGCATCGCCCACCGCCATCGCCACTACCGGGCACGCCTTCGCCAGTCTGCTGCTGGGCGCGGTGGACCAAGCGGCAATGACGCCGCTGCCAGTGATCCCGGGCGAAGCGCGTTACGGCTACCAGGCCGTCTACTGCCAGGACAACTGGAAGGTCAACCCGCGCCTGACCCTGACCTTGGGCATGCGTTACGAGGTGCCTGAAGGCTGGTACGAGAAGAACGGCAACTACTCGCACGTGGATCTGACCATGCCCAACCCCGGCGCCGGCGGGCTGCCGGGCGCGCTGGTCTTCGGCGGCTTCGGCGCGGGGCGCGTGGGCAAGAAGCGCTTCTATCCCACCGACTTCGGCGATTTCGGCCCGCGGATCGGCTTTGCCTACCGCATCCTGGACAAGACCGTGCTGCGCGGCGGCTACGGCATTTACTACCAGACGCTGGGCAACGGCGGATGCGGCTGCCGCGTCGGCTTCGGCGCTTACTACGGCGTCACCTGGAATTCCGACGGCCTGAACCCGGTGCTGAACTGGGACAACGGCATCCCGCTGCCGCCGAACTTCCAGCCCCCGCCCTTCCTGGATCCCAGCTACGGCAACTTCCAGGATGTGGACGTGATGGGGCCGACCTTCGGGCTGGCGCCGCGCATCCACAACTGGAGCTTCAACATCCAGCACGAGTACAAGAACTTCCTGTTCGACATCGCCTACGTGGGCAACCGCGGCAGCCGCCTGAACTCCTCGGTGGAATTGAACCAGTTGCCGGTGAGCCGGCTCTCGTTGGGCACCCTGTTGCAGAAGCGCATCACCGACCCCGAGGTTGTCGCGGCGGGCTTCCGCAAGCCTTTCCCCAACTTCCCGGACAACTACACGCTGGCCCAGGCGCTGCGGCCTTACCCGCAGTACTTCGGCGTGATCTCGCGCAACGCGGGCGTCGGCCGCAACTGGTATGACTCGCTGCAAGTCAAGGTGGAGCGGCGCTTCGGCGACTGGCAGATGATGGCCGCTTACACCTGGTCGAAGAGCCTCGCCCTGGCCCACTACCGGCAGGTCTTCACCCAGTCGCAGGTCTGGGCGCAGGACAACTACAACATCCCCGACATGAAGTCCTACCTGCACTTCGACCAGCCGCACGTGCTCAACATCCTCAACAGCTATGACCTGCCCTTCGGCAAGGGCAAGCGCTTCCTGAACACGCAGAACCGCTGGCTGGACCTGGTAGTGGGGCACTGGACGATCGCGGCTGCCCAGCGTTACTACAGCGGCAACCTGATCAAGGTGGAAGCGCCCAACACGCTCAGCAGCCTGCTGTTCACGCGCTTCAAGAAGGCCAATGTGACCGGCAATCCCATCCGCACCGGCGTCAGCCGGACCTCGCTCGACCCGGACAACCCCAACATCCGCTGGTTCAACACCGGCGATCGCTCGCCGTTCGCCTTGCCCGGGCAGTTCCAGTTGGGCAACGCCGCCATCTTCTACGGCGATTTCCGCAACCCGCCCATTCTCAGCGAGAACGTTTCGATCCAGAAACGTTTTAAGTTCAACTACGCCGGCGACCGCTCCATCGACCTGGTCTACCGGGCGGACGCCTTCAACCTGTTCAACCGCACCTGCTTCGGCGGCGTGGTGGGAACCGTGGGCAACGCCAACTTCGGGCGGCCTACCGCCCCGCAGCTCAGCCCGCGCATCATCACCATGGGCCTGAGGCTGGACTTCTAGGCAGTTGCCGACTGGCGGGGCGGCCCTGCCTTGCTGGGACCGCCCTTTTTATTTGAAGTCGCCCCGCGACGTAATCCGTTCCGCATTCAAATAGGGCCGCAGCGCTTGGGGGATCACCACGCTGCCATCGGCCTGCTGATAGTTCTCCACCACCGCCACCCAGGTCCTGCCCACCGCCAGACCGCTGCCGTTGAGCGTGTGCACGTACTCGGAACGACCCTTGCCCGACTTCATGCGGATGCCCGCGCGCCGCGCCTGAAAGGCCTCGAAGTTCGAGCAGGAGGAGATCTCCTTGTACTCGTTCAACCCCGGCATCCACACTTCGATGTCGTAGGTCTTGGCGGCAGAAAAGCCGAGATCCCCCGTGCAGAGCACCACCGTGCGGTAGGGCAGGCCGAGCCGCTGCAAAATGTCCTCGGCATCGCGGGTGAGGCTCTCCAGCTCGTCGTAGCTGCGCTCGGGATGGGCGAATTTGACCAGCTCGACTTTCTGGAACTGGTGCTGGCGGATGATGCCGCGCACGTCGCGTCCGTAGGAGCCCGCCTCGCTGCGGAAGCAAGGCGTGTAGGCGGCCAGCTTGATGGGCAACCGGTCGGCCTCCAGCGTCTCGTTGCGGAACAGGTTGGTGACGGGGACTTCGGCGGTGGGCGCCAGCCAGAAGTCGTAGCCCTCGCATTTGAAGAGGTCTTCGGCGAACTTGGGCAACTGGCCCGTGCCGAACAGGCTGGCGGAATTGATCAGGAAGGGCGGCAGCACCTCGGTGTAGCCGTGCTCGCGCGTGTGCACGTCCAGCATGAAGTTGATCAGCGCGCGTTCCAGCTTCGCGCCCAGATCCCAGTAGACCGCGAAGCGCGCCCCGGTGATTTTGGCCGCCCGCTCCAGATCAAGGATTCCCAACTCGGGGCCCAGATCCCAGTGCGGCCTGGGCGTGAAGTCGAACTGGCGCGGCTGGCCCCAGCGACGGACCTCGACGTTGTCTTCCGAGCCGTGGCCGACGGGTGTGGATTCGTGGGGCAGGTTGGGCACGCTGGCCAGCAGGCGGCGGAACTGCTCGTCCAACTCCTCGGCCTCGCGGTCCAGGGCCGCGATCTTCTCGCCCGCCTCCCTGACCTTCTGCTGGCGCTCGCTGGTGTCCACGCCCTGCTTGCGCAACCGGCCGATTTCAGCGCTCTCCGCGTTACGCCAGGCTTTCAGGCGCTCGCTTTCGCTAAGGGCTGCGCGCCGGCGCGCGTCCAGTTCCCGGAACTGCTCGACGTCCAGCCTGTAGCCCCGCGTGGCCAGCCGCTGGGTGATCCACTCCAGGTTCGACCGGAAGAACGCGAGATCGTACATACATTACAGGTTACGCCCGCCGTGTCTGCGCCTGCGCCGCGTGGTCGCGCGCCCGGGGACTCGCGGGCTACACTTGAAACGGGAGGATCCGGGGATGGCCCAGCCGCCCGGCACGCAATTGGGAACCGAACTTGCCACGCGCATGGCCGGCCTGGAGGCCGAAGATCTCATCCGCGCCCTGCGCATCATGCAGCTCTCGCGCCGGCTCGACGACCGGGAAATTCTGCTCAAGCGGCAAAACCGGATCTATTTCCAGATCTCCGGCGCCGGTCATGAAGCGGTCAGCACGGCGGCGGGAATGGCCTTGCGCGCCGGCTACGACTGGTTCTATCCGTACTATCGCGACCGCGCCATGTGCCTGGCGCTGGGAGTGACCGCCGAGCAGATGCTCCTGCAAGCAGTGGGCGCAGCC
>JBMFPL010000174.1:0-7397 GCA_049969115.1 Bryobacteraceae bacterium
CGCGCACCCGCGCCCGGAGTTCTTCTTTGTCCAGTTCGACCAGCACCTGACCGTGCTTGACCCAGTCGCCGTAATGGACGTAAACCTGCTTGACGATGCCGCTAGCCTTGGACTTGACCTCGACCTTGGCTTTGGGTTCGATCTTGCCCACGGCCACCACGACCCGCGCCAGGTCCCCGCGCTCGATCCGCGCCAGCTTGGAGGGGTCTACGGTGTGATTCCGCCGCAGCGCGGCCTTCAACCCAAAAGCGGCGGCGCCCAGGACAGCCAGAGCCAGACCCAGCCAGATCCATCGCTTGCGGCGCGAGCCGTACCTGCGGTGGTTGCTCATAGGTGTCCGTTTGCCGAATGGCATTCATGAAGAAGTACGCACCGGTCGCTGGTTAGTTCCGCAATTTCCTGGCGGGCTCGCACCGGGGCCAGCCGGATTCGGCCACAATAGGGCGGTGAGGGCCACCGCCCAAGCCGACTTTTTGCCCCGCAAGGGCGTCTTAGCAAAAGGAGCCGGCGATTGATCCTCCGGGAAGTCGAGGACCGGGACCTGGTCCGCCGGGCCCGGCGCGGCGACGTCGAGTGCTATAACCTCCTGGTGTCGCGATGGGAGAAGCGCGTTTACAACTACCTGTTGCGGCTGGTCGGGGACCGCGAGGACGCGCTCGACCTGGCCCAGGAGGTCTTTCTCAAGGCCTACCAGCATCTGGGCAGGCTGGAGGAAGACGGGCGCTTCGGTCCCTGGCTGTTCCGCATCGCTCACAACGAGGCATTTTCCTTGCTCCGCCGCCGCCGCCCGGAAGGCGAGCCGGAAAGCGAGCCGCCCCCGCTGGAGCCGAGCTACGGCATGTACCCGGTGGAGCTGACCCTGGCGGTGGAGCGGGCGCTGGCCAGCTTGACGCCCGAGCAGCGCGAGGCGGTCATCCTGAAGATCTATCAGGGGTGGAAGTTCGAGGAAATGGCCGAGGCCCTGGACTGCCCGGTCTCGACCGTCAAATCCCGCGTTTACGCAGCCCTGGACCGGCTCAAGGAAATGCTGGCGCCGGTCCGCAGCCAGCAAGGCTGATGGTACCGGGGCCGGGAGACTGCCATGAACTGTGCCGATGTTGACCTGAAAGCCTACCTGCTGGGCGAACTGGACCAGAACCGGCGAGATCAGGTGCGGGGCCACGTGGCCGCCTGCACGGCCTGCCGCGAGGAGCTGGAGCGTTTGCAGACGACGCGGGCAGCGCTGCTGGCGTTGCGCGAGGAGGAAATCCCGCGGCGCATCGCCTTCGTTTCCGACCCGGTGTTCGAGCGGCGATGCTGGCAGCGCCTGCTGGCGCCCGGCCCGCGGTGGGCGTTCGCCTCGGCGCTGGTGCTGGCGTTGGCCATCATGGCGCACGGGTGGTTCCAGCGACCGGCCGCGCCGGTGGCCCAGGTGGATACGGCTGCCATCGAGCAACGGTTGCGGGCCGAGTTCAAGCGCCAGCTCGAGAGCGCGGTCCGCGAGGCCGTGGCCCGGGCCGAAGCGCGCCAGCAGGAGCACGTCCGCCAGGCAGTGGCGGCAGCGCAGCGGCAGTGGGAGTTCCAGCGCAAGGCCGACATGCTGGCGGTGGAAGAAAACTTCAACGTGCTCAAGAAGCGCATGGGCGTGCTCCAGGTTTACCTTGCGAGCAACTTCGAGGGAGGCGTGCGATGACGGTGGCCTGGCTGATGCTGCTGGCGGCGCTGGCGCCTGCGGACCGGCCGCGCGCCATCCGGGCAGCGCTGTCCACCCTGGAACGCGTCTTCGACTCGCGGATCGAGCGGCAGGCCGTCGAGGATCCCTTCATGCTGCTGGGCACCACCCGGGGGGTGTACCTGGAGGGCTATGGTGCAGTGCTGACCGCCGAGGTCAACCTGGTGAGCAGCCCGGCAGTGACGCCCTTCCGACCGACGCTGAGCAAGGAAGAGATCGCGCGCCTCAACGCGAAGAAGCAGCAGCGGCTGGCTTTGCTGCGCCAGATGATGCGCGAAATGCTGCTCGATGCCGCGGGCTCGCTGGAGGCCATGCCGGCGGGCGAGCAGGTGGTGCTGGCGGTGTCGCTGTTCTACTATTCCTGGGAAGACCGCACGGGTCTGCCCGGCCAGATCCTGATGCAAGCGAGCAAGCAGCAGTTGCTGGCCGTGCGCGCCCGGGGCGCCGCCGCGGCCAGCGATGTCATCACGGTGAAGGAGTACTGAGCGCCATGCGGCTGGGAGAGAGGCTGATCGCGCGCGGGCTGCTCAGCCAGGAGGATTTGGACCGCGCGCTTCAGATCCAGCGCGAGCGCGGCGACAAGATCGGCAAGATCCTGGTGGATCTGGGGTTCGTCTCCATGCGGGACGTGCTGGCGGCGCTCAGCGAGCAGCTCGGGGTGCCACTGGTGAGCGTGGACGGGCCGCCGCCAGTGACGCCCGAAATCGAGGGCCTTTCGCCGCGCTTCATGCGCCAGTGCCGCTTCATCCCGGTGGCGCAGGAAGGCGCCACGCTGCGCATCGCCATGGCCGACCCGCTCGATTTCGAGACCATCTCGGCGGTGCGTGGCTTCACCGGACTGAACGTAGAGCCGGGGCTGGCCGCCGAGGCGGAAATCCTGGACGCGATCGAGAAGTACTACGGCGAGCAGGAAAAGGGCGGCGAAACCGTCACCGCCGGCGGCGAGCACGAAGAGGATCTGGAGCAGTTGCGCGACATGGCCAGCGAGGCGCCGGTGATCCGGCTGGTCAACGCCATGATCGCCTCGGCCATCGAGAAGCGCGCCAGCGACATTCACCTGGAGCCGTTCGAAAAGGAATTCCGCGTGCGCTTCCGCATTGACGGCGTGCTCTACAACCAGGAGCCGCCGCCGCGCGAGTTGAAGGCGGCGATCATTTCGCGCGTCAAGCTGATGGCGCGGCTGAACATCGCCGAGAGACGGCTTCCGCAGGACGGCCGGATCAAAATCAAGGTCCTGGGCCGCGAGGTGGACTTGCGCGTGTCCACGCTGCCCACGCTTTACGGCGAGAGCGTGGTCATGCGTTTGCTGGACCGCTCGGCGGGCGACTTCTACGACCTGACGCGGCTGGGCTTCGACGAGTACATGCTCAAGCGCATGGAGCACTTCACCACGCTGCCCTGGGGCATGCTGCTGGTGACCGGGCCCACGGGCAGCGGCAAGTCCACCACGCTTTATTCGGCCCTCAAGCGCATCAACCAGCCGGACAAGAAAATCATCACCATCGAGGACCCGGTCGAGTACCAGATGGACGGCATCAACCAGATCCACGTCAACCCGCAGATCGGGTTGACCTTCGCCAGCGGTCTGCGGCACATCGTGCGCCAGGACCCGGACGTGATCATGGTGGGCGAGATCCGCGACCGGGAAACCGCGGATATCGCCATCCGCGCCGCGCTCACCGGGCACTTCGTTTACTCGACGCTGCACACCAACGACGCGCCCAGCGCCATCACGCGGCTGACCGACATGGGAGTGGAGAACTACCTGATCTGCTCGACGCTGGTGGCGGTGCTGGCGCAGCGGCTGGTGCGCCTGCTCTGCCCGGAATGCAAGGTTCCCGCGGGCAAGCGGCTGGCGCCCTCAGGCGAGTGGATCGAGACCTTCCGCGGCGCAGGCTGTCCCAAGTGCTTCGGCACTGGCTACTCGGGCCGCATCGGCATCTTCGAGTTGATGGAGATGAACGACGAGCTGCGCAAGCTGGTAATGCAGAACGCCGACGCGGTGACGCTGACCGAAGCGGCGCGGCGCCACGGCATGCGCCGGCTGGCCGAAGACGGCTGGATGAAGGTGCGCGCGGGACTGACCACGGCCGAGGAAGTACTGCGCGTGACGCAGGAGTTCTGATGGCGGCTTTCTACTTCCGTGCAGTCACGCCGGACGGCAAACTCCGCACCGGCACGCTGGCGGGAAGCAGCGAACGCGAGGTGGCGCGGGAGCTGCGGCGGCAAGGCCTGATCCCGGTTTACGTGGGCGCCGAGCCCAAGAAGGGATGGTCGCTGCGGCTGCCCATCTGGCATCGCGGCCGCCGGCGCGACGTGCTCTTCTTCACTCAGGAGCTGGCCACGCTGCTGGGCGCGGGCGTGCCGGTGGATCGCGCGCTGGCCATCACCTCGGAGCTGACCGAGCGCGCGGAATTCCGGCTCGTGGTGCAGGACGTACTCCGCCTGCTCAAGGGCGGCAAGTCGCTGGCCGACAGCCTGGCCGCCCACCCGGAGCATTTCTCCGAACTCTACCTGAACATCGTGCGCGCGGGCGAGGCCAGCGGGGCGCTGGCCCCGGTCTTCGCCCGCCTGGCCGAGTTCGAGCGCACGCGGGACGAGCTGCGCAACTACATCGTTTCCTCGATGATCTACCCGGCGTTACTGGTGGCGGTTGGCCTGGCCTCCATCACGCTGATGCTGTATTTCGTGGTGCCGCGCTTCGCGCAGGTGTTCGAGGAATCCCGGCTGAGGATGCCGGCGGCGACGCAGGCGCTGCTGGAGGCGAGCAACCTGCTGAAACGTTTCGGCTGGATCGTGTTTGGTTCGGCGGCGGGCCTGCTGGCCGGCCTCAGAGCCTACGTGCGAACGCCGGCGGGCCGCTGGTGGTGGGACGGGCTGCGCCTGCGGCTGCCCCTGCTGGGCGAGGCGCTGCGCCGCGCCGAAACCGCCCGTTTCGCCCGCGCCATGGAGACCCTGGTAGCCAACGGGGTCCCTTTGGTGCAATCCTTGAATATCGCCGCGGCCGTTCTGGGCAACCGCCGGATCGCCCGCTCGCTCGAGGCGGTGGCGCAGGGCGTCAAGCGCGGCGAGGGCATCGCCGGTCCGCTGCGCAAGACCGGGCAGTTCCCGGCGCTGGCCGCCCACCTGCTGAGCGTGGGCGAGGAGACAGGGCGGCTCGACCAGATGTTCGGCCGCATGGCGGAAATCTACGAAAACGACACGCGCACCGCTATCCGGCGGTTCACCTCGCTGTTTGAACCGCTGGTCATTCTGGTGATGGGCGTGATGGTCGGAATCCTGGTGTTGAGCATGTTGCTGGCGATCACCAGCATCAACGAGGTGGCGCTATGAGACAAGCAGAGGGCAACCCGTGCGGGCGCGACCGCAACAAGCGGCGGCAACGAGGAATCACCCTGATCGAGATGCTGGTCGTGGTGACCATCATCGCGCTGTTCGCGGGCCTGGTGGTGCCGCGCATGCTGCGGCGCACTGACACCGCGCGCATCACCGCGGCCCGGGCGCAAATCAACGCCTTTATGACCGCGCTGGGCGCCTACAAGCTGGACACGGGCACTTTCCCCACCACCGAGCAAGGCTTGCAGGCGCTGCGCGTGCGGCCCGAAGGCGTCAGCCAATGGCAGGGCCCCTATCTGCCGCAGGACATCCCGCTCGACCCCTGGGGCCATCGTTACGTTTACAAGTATCCCGGCGAGCACGGCGACGAGCCCGACATCATCAGCTACGGCGCCGACGGGCAACCGGGCGGCGAGGGCATCAACGCCGACATCGTCAGTTGGAAGAGCCAGTGATGCGGGCAACGCGCGCGGGTGTCACCCTGATCGAGTTGCTGATCGTGGTGGCGCTGGTGTCCCTGCTGGTGGGAATCACCTTCCCGGCCGTGGGCTCGGGCGTGGATTCGTTGCGGCTGGCCTCCGCCGGCAACCGCGTGGCCACCTTCTTCCACACCGCGCTCAATCGCGCCGAGCGCGGGCAGCAAGCTGTCGAGCTCACGATCCACCCGGTTGAGAACCGGCTCGTCATGCGCACTCCCGAAGGCGGTTCCGAGCGCACGCTGGAGTTGGAAGAGGGCGTGCGCATTGCGGCCGTGCTGCCTGCGCTGCCCCAGGCCGAGCAGGGACCCAGGCGCTTCATCCTGCTGCCCGGCGGCGCGACGCCGCGTATTCAGGTCGAGCTGCGCAACCGCCGGGGCGACAGGCGGCTGGTGAGCGTGGACCCCATCACCGGCGTACCGCGGGTGGAAATTCCCGGGGAGCAGCCATGAACCGGCGCGGCTTCACGCTCCTGGAGATGCTGGTGGCCACGACGATCATGGGCATTACCGTGGTCAGCCTGCTGGCCGCTCTTTCCGCCTCGCTGCGCAACGCGGCGCGCTTGACCGAGGCCGACCGCATCGCGCTGCTGGCGCGCCGGCAGGTGGACGCTCTGCTGCTGGATACGCGGCTGCCGAAGTTCACCGTGGTGGAGGGCGAATTCGACCGCGCCATCACGGGAGGAATTGCGGCCGGGTGGCGGGCGCGTCTGACGCCCTTCGAGACGCAGCCGCAGGCGGGCCCGGGCGCCGCTGCGCTAGACCGGCTGGAACTGGAAATCTGGTGGCAGGCGGGACCCGAGCGACGCAAGACTTTCCGCCTGGAAGCCTACCGGCGGGGTGTGGTGGAACCCCACGGCATGATCCAGGCAGCAGCGAGCCAGCCATGAACCGTCGCGGGGTCACGCTGCTCGAGCTGTTGATCGCGGTCACGCTGCTCAGCCTTCTTTCCGTGGGCATCCTGATGGCCATGCGCGTGGGCCTGGATGCCATGCACAAAACCAACAGCCGCCTGATGGACAACCGCCGTGTGGCGCGGGCGCAGCGCATCCTGGAGGAACAGATCGCAGGCTTCATACCCCTGGTGGCCGATTGCATGCCCGCGCCCGAGCGGCCGCGCGTGCGCATGCCTTTCTTCCAGGGCGAGCCGGAGTCCATGCGCTTCCTGTCCAGTTACTCGCTGGAAGAAGGGGCGCGCGGCTACCCCCGCATCCTCGAATTCCAAGTGATCCCGGGCGAAAACCATCGGGGCGTGCGCCTGGTGGTCAACGAGCGCCTGTACACCGGCCCGGCGAGCGCGGGAATGTTGTGCATGGGCATGGGGCCCGACCCGCTGAGCGGCGCGCAGGTTCCGCTGTTCCGCCCGATCGAGGTCGGGCCCTACTCGTTCGTGCTGGCCGACCGGCTGGCTTTCTGCCGCTTCTGGTATCGCCAGGCGCCGCCGCCCGCGCCCGAGCGATGGGTGGCGCGCTGGGTGCAACCGCAGTGGCCGCGCGCCATCCGCATCGAGATGGCGCCGCTGGAGCCGGATCCCTCGCGCGTGCAGGCGATGGAGCTGGTGGCCCCGCTGCGCGTGAACAAGATTCCGATGACCGACTATGTGGACTAGCGGGCAGAACACGGCGCGGCGCGGCGGCGCCCTGCTGGCGGTGCTGTGGCTGACGGCGGCGCTGGCCGCGATCGCCTTCGCGGTGGCCTCCACGGTCCGCGCCGAAACTGAGCGTAGCGCCAATTCGCTCGACAGCCTGCGCGCCTATTACGTCGCCACCGGCGCCATCGAGCGGGCGATTCTCTACATGGACTGGGGGCCGGGACCGGTGGCGCCCGATGGCATGCCGCGCTACTGGGCGCCTTGGCGCTCGCTACTGTACTTCC
>JBMFPL010000175.1:0-7392 GCA_049969115.1 Bryobacteraceae bacterium
GAGCCATCCACGCGCTTCCAATGCCTGAAGCCGATTCCCGAGCGCATCCCGGCCAAGGACAAAGCCAATAACTGCCCGTGGTTTTCACCGCGGGTGACGGTGGCGCGCGAAGCCAGCAGCGTGAACACTCCCCTGGCGGGCGGCGGGCCGCGCACCCCTGCGGACGCACGGCTGGCTTTCGACAGTCTTTTCAAGAAGTGAGGCCGGCAGCGCCGCCAGGCCCGAAGCGCGTAAAATCGTGGGCTTATGCGCGTCGCCGAACTGTACGAGTATCGCCGCTTTCGCATCAGCGAGCAGCCTGTCCCCGAACCCGGCCCGGGCGAGGTTCTGGCGCGCGTGCTCGCTGTGGGTGTGTGCGGCTCCGACCTGCACTATTTCTCCGAGGGCGGCATCGGGGACACTCCCTGCGTCTACCCGATGGTCCTGGGCCACGAACCCGCGGGAGAAATCGTGAAACTCGGCCCGGGGGTGAGTGGCTGGCAACCGGGGGATCGCGTGGCGCTGGAGCCCGCCATCTACTGCTACAACTGCGAGTTCTGCCTGAGCGGCCGCCACAATGTCTGCGCCAACATCCGTTTCATGAGCATGCCGGGCGAGCCCGGCTTCTTCCGGGAATACGCGGTGGTGCCGGCGCGAAACGTGCTGCCCCTGCCTGCCGATCTTCCGCCCGAGGAAGCCACGCTGTTCGAGCCGCTAGCCATCGCTCTGCACTCCATGAAGTTCGTCGCCCTGCGGCCGGGAGAGCGTGTAGCCGTGTTCGCCGCCGGGCCGATCGGTCTGCTCACGATCGCGGTGCTGAAGCTGTCGGGTGCCGCGCGCGTGTGGGCGGTGGAACCCGTCGCCGCGCGGCGAGAACTGGCGCGGCGGGTTGGCGCCGACGAGGCGCTGGATCCCGAGGCGGCCGATCCCGTCCGCGAGATCCTGGCCCTGACGCGCGGCCGCGGCGTGGACGTGGCCATTGACTGCGCCTGCAAGGGTCCCACCATGAACCAGTCTCTCGCCGTCACGCGCAACGGCGGCCGTGTGGTGATCACAGGCATTCCTACCACGGTGCAGGTCAGCTTGGATTACCACGTGATCCGGCGCAAGGAGCTGGTGTTGTACAACGTGCGCCGCTCCAATCACGATTCGGAGACGGCTCTGGAACTGCTCGTGGAGCGCCGCGCACTGCTAGCCCCGATCGTGACGCACCGCTGGCCGCTCGAACGCATCCAGGAAGGATTCGAGATGCTCGAGCGTTATGCCGACGGCGTGGGCAAGCTGGTTTTCCGCCCCGCCTGAAGCCCACCGGCGCCCTCAGGCCAGCCCCAGTAGCCGCTGCGCGTTCTCGTAGTAGACCTTGCGCAGGATGCTCTCCGGCAATCCGAGGCCGTAAATCTTCCAGCGGCCCTGGGGCGGGATGCGCGCGGGCGCGTAGTCGAAGTACTCGTCCTCGGTCTCCAGGAAACGGTAGTAAATTTCGTAAAGCTGGTCGCAGAAGATCTGCTGCGGGTACTCTTCGCCGTGAGGGACGGCGTCGGTGCCGAACAGGATCCGGTCCTGATATTTTTCGAAGAAACGGCGCGCGGTGCGCGGCTGGCGGCCCAGCTCGCCGATGCGCGCGCCGAACTCCACCCACATGTTGGGATAGCGATCCATCCACTCGGCGACCGTGCCCAAGTCCTCCGCCATGGCCACGTGCAGGCACACGAACTGGGTCTTGGGATGGCGCGCCATGACGCGGTTGCGCGCCTCGTGCAGCTCGCGGCTCGAGGGGAAGTCTTTTCCGTAAAACGACCAGTCCGGATGCGCGTGGAGTTCCTCCCAGCGCTCGTTGAAGCGGTCAATGGGCAGGAAGAAAGCTTCGGGGTCCGAAGTGTGGATGGCCACCGGCATTTTGAGCGCCCCGGCCGCTTCCCACATGGGATCGAACCGCCGGTCGTCCAACTTGATGAGCGGACCGGTGGTGACGTTTTCCCGCAGATACAGACCCAGGGTCTTGAGAATCTTCAGCCCGCGCGCGCCTGCGCGATGAGCACGCTCGATCTCGTCGGCCTGGAGCTTGGGGTAGGCTGGATCGGCAACCTTGTTCCACCAGGGTTCGGTGAACACCAGGAACTTGTCCGGGTAAGGCTTGTGCCAGACGCGCAGCACTTCCTCCAGCACGGGGCCGCGACCGCCGGTCAAGTTCACCATCATGCGGATGTTCTTGCGGGCCATCACGGGCAGGACCTCGTCGGGTCTGGCGGGAAACTCAGGCCCTCCTTGCTTGCCCGGCCCGGGCGACCATGACAGGTGCGCGTGAAAATCAATCACCGGGAGGCGCGGGTGTTCCACCCGCGTCTCCTTCACCCGCAGCATGCTGCGCGGCTCGAAATCGCTCAGGCGCAGATCCGTTTCCTTGACGCCCCTGGCGCGTTCCTGCGAGCTGAACTGGGAGCGGAGGCCCGTCGCAACCGCTAGTCCCAACCACGTCCTTCGCTTCATCGCTTTCCCTCGCCAAGTTTAGCCAGCCTCTGGGCGGCCCTTGCCTTCAGTCGCGCCAGTTCCGGCGACGGCCTGGCCGGCTCCGTGGGAACCTCGATGACCGCCGCCGCGGCGCGCCGCCACCAATCGATCGCCTCGCGGGTCGTGCCCGCGGCTTCGAACTGCTCCGCCGCCTTTACCCATTCGCGGATCGTTTCGTCCAGCGGCGGCCGGCCCACGCCCAGATTGTGCGGGTACTCGGCCGCGCGCAGGTACGCCCGCGCCGCTTCCTCGTGATGGCCGGCCTTCTCCAGCTCGGCTGCCCGGCCCCGCCACGCCCTGCGCCAGAGCGCGAGCGCTGAGGTTTCGCCCTCGCCCGTGACGAAGGTGGTCTTTTCCAGCAGCGGGATCGCGTCGGCGAAGCGGCCGGCGTCAATGTAAGCAGCGGCCAGAGCCTGGATCACCACAGAACGCGCGCGCACCTCCGCCGGCGCCCGCTCGAGCAGCTCGATGCGCCGGTTGGAATCCTTCATGGCCGCCAGCACGCCGCTGAGCTCGACGTAAAGCCGGTATTCCTGCGGCCACAGCTCGATGGCGCGCCGGTAGCATTCGACGGCCTCCGCACGGCCTTCCTCCCGCCGCGCCAGCGCTTGGCCGAGGTTGCGATGCGCCAGCGCATTGGAAGGATCCAGGCGCACCGCATCGCGCCAGGCGGCGATGGCTTCTTCGATCCGGTAGTTGGCAGCCAGGGCGTTGCCCAAATAATATGCCGCGCGGCCGTCGCGCGGGTTGGCCTTGCGCGCGGCTTCCAGGACGGCGACTTCTTCGGCGCGGTGCGGGAACACGAAGCGAGGATCGCCGCTGGCGCCGAGCGCGTACCTGCCGGCAGCATAGGCGAGCATGGGATGATTGCGGTGCCGCCCGAGTCCTTGCTCCAAGATTTCGCCTGCTTCCTGCTTGCGCCCACATGCCAGGTAGTCGATAGCCAGCTCGAGCACCGAATCGGGTTCGCGGCCAAGCAACCGCCACAGTTGGCGCCGCGCAGCCTCGGCGCGCTCCTGCTGGCCCAGCGCAGCAAGAATCCGCGATTGTTCGCTCAGCGCCAGGTAGTCGAGCGGGTTTTCGGCCACGACCGCCTCGATGCGGTCGCGCGCCTGCTGGGGACGCCCTGTCAGGCGCAGCGCGAGCGCGAGCACGGTGCGCGCTTTCAAGTCGCGCGGCTCGAGCAGCGCCGCTTGTTCGAGGTGCTGCACAGCCTCCTCCAGTCGGTCCCGCTCGAGCGCCATTTCGCCGAGCACGTAGCGGGCCAGCGATTCGCGGTGCCCGGTGCGCACGCACCACCACAGCTCGTCCTCGGCTTCACGCCAGCGCTTCTGGGCGCGGCGCACCAGGCCGAGGTAGTAGTGCGCGTCGTCGGCTTCGGGGTTGCGTCGCAGAGCGGCTTCCAGGTGCGTGGCGGCCTTCTCGTACTCGCCAGTGCGGTAGTAGCTCAGGCCCAGCGCAGTGTGCGCCGGGGCGAAGCCGGGATCCTGTTGCAAGGCGCGCTGGAAGGCATCACGAGCCTGGAAAATGCGGTCCTCCTTATCGGCCTCCATCCCGTCCAGCCACGCCCGCTCAGCGCTGGTGACCGTTTCGTCCCTGGACGGAGGTTTGGCGGGCTGGAAATCAGGGTTGCCATCGAGCGCCGTATCGCTGGCGTAAGCGAGGACCTCGGTTCCCGCGGCCAGCAGGCGCACAGTGAGGCGTTCGACGCCTGGCAGCTCGACGCTGGTGCGGTAGGGCGCTGCCGGTTCGAGCGAAACCCGCTGCACGACGGGCGGGCGGCCGGGAGCTTCCAGGCGCAGCTCGGCGTCCTCCAAACGCCGATTCACGTTCAGCGCGACCGTCCAGCGGCTGCCCTCGCGCGCCAAGCGCAAAGCGGCATCGCGGTTGGCCTCGGTGAACGGGCCGCCGAGCTTGTTGACGGGATACCAATAAAGCGTGAAGCTTTCCACGCGGTGCGGCGCCAGCCACTCGTGTTTGATCTGCGTCTCGTAACGGCCTGACTGGAACTCGACGTACTGCCCGTCATGATCAGTCAGCTTTTCCACCCAAATCGCGCCGCTGTCGGCCGTGCCCCATGTCCAGGTCTTCTTGCCGGGCACTTCCCGGTGGTCGGCCACGTGGACCACGCCCCAGTCGGATTTCTCGTAGTACACGCCCATGAAATCGCGGTAAGACTGCCGGGCGAACAGCGAGAGGGCATTGGGAACCTCGCGGTACAGGCTCAGATCCACGCCGCAGTGCACGGGGAAAGAAAAGACCGGCCAGAACACGTGCGGGTAGGCCTCGCGCATCGGATAGACGAAGCGCATGTCGTCGGCCGCAGGCGCGGCGGCCGTCGCCCAGAACCAGTAACGGGCGGGAACTTCGCGCCGGTTGTTCAGCAGCACGCGCGTTTCCACTCGCTTGACGCCGGGGGCGAGGCAAATGGCGACGGCCCATTGCGTGCGCTGGATTCGTTCGGTGTCGCCGACCACGACGCAGGCGGCGCCGCCGGGGTCCGAACGCAGCATGGAGTCAATCGGCGAGACCGTGGTCACAGTGTGACCGTCGGGGAAGTTCCACTCGATACCGCCGGAAGTCCAAGCGCCGCGCAAGCCGACCAGCCCGTACTTGACCACGTGGTTGGTGTAAAGCGCGTCGCGCCCGGCGGTCTTGTCATAGATTGCGTAGAGCTTGCCGCCGAACTCGGGCAACACGGTCACCTTCAGGTACTCGTTCTCCACGTAGACCGCGCGGTAGGTCTTCTCAACGCGGTGGTTGGTGATGGCGTCGAGGCGCGTGTAAGGGTAGATGGGACGGCGACTCGCGTAGGGGAATATTGGCAGGGGATCGTCCGGACCGAGTTCGTAGGTCGGGATCCGCAGCGGCTCCTCCCAGACCCGGGCAGGCTGGGCCAATGCCGTGATTGCGGTCCCGAGCGCAAGCAGCAAACGCGTTCTCATACCGCCCGATCTTAGCAGGAAAACACGCCCAGCGGATCAGCGCCGTTGCTGCTCTGGCCCCGGGTCGGTCATGCGGGCTCGTTGGAGCGGGAGACGGGACTCGAACCCGCGACATCGACCTTGGCAAGGTCGCACTCTACCAGCTGAGTTACTCCCGCATCCGACTCATATTTTGCCGCGAGCCGGCCCCGTTTGTCAATGGCCACCCGCGAACGCCATTTCCTGCCCAGGCACGGGGTCACCCACCCAACCTGAGGGTGTTCAGTGGTGGTTGCGGGAGACAACTCCGGCAGGTGGTCTGCAGTTCGAGGTGCCGCACGGGCGCCGCCTGCCCGCTCCGAGCCGGAGACAACTCCGGCACTCGGTTTGAAGTTCGAGTGGTTCGGTGTTTGCAAAACCGAAGCGGAGCACAGGCCAGGCAAACACCGAACGACGGCGCCGGGCCTGCACCCTCACTTCGGAGCTGGCTTGCTCTGGGCCATCACGTGGCGAGCACAGCTTTCGCTGCCCGGCCAGCCTCGGGGCAATCCGCTTGGTAGCCGGTCACGCCAGTCCCGCAGCTCGCGGTGTGGCGCCGGGCGCCATCGAGGGTCCCAATGCGATCGCCGGCCGGTGACCGATCACCGTTCCATTGCCCGTCCAGAGGTGGCCCGGGTGTACAGGGGCGGCTACCGAGCGCTGCGCGTGGGGATACGCACATTGACCAACAGCCACGCAGCGGCCAGCTGGACCGCGCCCGCGATCCCAAGGGCCATGCCCAAGCCGAGCGAAGCTCTCAGGAAGCCGGCCAGCGCCGCCGCTACCCCACCCGCTCCACAGGAACAGCAGTTGAAGACGCCGTAACTGGTGGAGCGCAACTCGTCCGGCGCGATCTGGCAAAGCACCGGCATGGCATTGCTGTCGTAGACGCCGCGGCCGAGGCGGAAGGCAACCAGCGCAGCGACCAGCACGGACAAGGAGCTCGTGCTCCCCACCAGGAACAGGCAGGGCGCCGCGACCGCGAGGGCTGCGGCCTGGAGGAAGACCCTTCCCCGGGCGTGGCGCACTGCGAAGAAGTCTCCCAGTAGGCCGCCGGCGAAAATCCCGGCGAAGCTCGCCGCCTGAATGTAGAACGTGGCCGAGAAGCCCGCCGATGCCAGACTCAGGCGGAAGCGCTCATAGAGGAAAAGCGGCAGCCAGGTGTAAACCAGCCAGTTAGCGAGGCCCACCGCCGTGAACGCTGCCCTCAGGCGCCAGAAGCCATGCGGCCGTAAAAGCGCCCGCAGCGAACCTGCCATCGGCGGATGGGCGCCCGCGCGCCTGGCGCCCGAAGCTTTTCGCAAGCCGATGGCAGCCACCAGCGAATAAGCCACTCCCGCTGCGCCGAGAAGAAGGTTGAAGGGTCCGCGCCAGCCGTAGCGTTGCCCCAGCGATCCTCCCGCCGCTCCTCCGGCCACGATCCCGGCGTAGAGGCCGCTCTGGTGAAGCCCGGTGGCCGTGGCCCTGGTGCGCTCGGAGTGGTGCGCCGCGATGAGCGCGAGCGCCGCGGGCAGATAGAAGGCTTCGCTCAAACCCATCAGAGCGCGCGTGGCGAGCAGTTCGCTGTAGTCGCGCGCCTCGCCGGTGACCCAGGTCACCACGCTCCACACCAGAAGGCTAGCGAGGACCACGCGCCCGCGCCCGAACCGGTCCGCGATGTAGCCGCCGAACGGGCTGGCCACAGCGTACACCCATAGGAAGGCGGCGCTCAGCATGCCCAATTGCCCGCTCCCAAGGCGGAGATCGGCTTCGAGCAGCGGGAACATGGCATAAATCACCTGCCGGTCCACGTAATTGAGGAACGCGATGGCCCAGAGCAGCGCGACGAGGAGCCAGGCGTAAGCGGAGGGCTTCATTGCGTGGTGGCCGCCAGCAGATGGGCGAACGAGGATTGTTCGGTCCGGGCGCGCAACCGTTCGCGTTCCCCGGGGCTCATGGCGCG
>JBMFPL010000176.1:0-805 GCA_049969115.1 Bryobacteraceae bacterium
GGGGTGTCGCGCGCGACGCCTGGCGCAGCTGGATCGAGGTATGCGATTCCGAGTTTCAGTCCCCTTCTCATCGGGGTGTCGCGCGCGACAGCTCCGCATCCCTTTGATTATATGCCGCATAGGGCGGCGCTGTGTGCACAAAAGTTCGCAGCTCCCGGTTTTGCGGCTGAGGCGCGGCAATCTGCGCCATTCGGCCGCCCGCGAAGGGCTCACCAGATGTCCGCGCAAAAGTTTGCATACTCGCACTCGGTGCAGCGCCCGCGGTGCTGGGTAGGCGGCGGGCACCACTGGCGGTTGACGACCTCGCCGATGGCGGCGAGGATCTGGTGCACGCGCTCGCGCAGCTCGGCGGTGATCTGGATGGCGAACACGCGCCCGTCGGGTATCCGGTAAAGGAATCCGAGCGGCACCTGCAATCCGAGTACCCGCTCGGCCAGCAGCGCATATGCCGCCAGTTGCAAGTGGTGACTCTCGCGCGGGTCTTCCGCAGTTAGTTTGAAGTCCACTACGGCGCCGAGCTCGGGGCCCTGCAAAAGCATATCAATCCTGCCCGCCAGGGGCAACCCGGGGTCGTGGAGCCAGACGCCCAGGTGTCGCGTGGCCTGCTGGAGGCCGTAGCGCTTCAGTGAGCGGCGCAGCTCGAGTTTTTCCAGATCCTCCTGGGCCTGCCTGCCCTCCAGCATCTTGAACGTGGGCCGCGACTGGAGACCCAATACGGCGCGGTAGTACACGATCCGCGGGCAATAGGCCCACTGCTTGATGTCCGTGACCAATACGGTCAGCGCTTCATTCATCGCCGCCGATC
>JBMFPL010000176.1:815-7334 GCA_049969115.1 Bryobacteraceae bacterium
CACCTTCAGAGCAGGCCGAGCCGGCCTCTCGGCCTGCGCCTTCAATTCGTCGGCGTCAAGCCGATACTGCTCCAGCACCCAGGCGTCCTTCAAGTCGTCTTCACAGATAGGATAAATGCGAATGCGGGCCGAAGCCTGGCCTGTCTCTCGGGCAAGCCGCAGGGCCAGCTCCTGCCGCCGGTTGCGATTCAGTCTGCCGAAAAAGGCGCTGAACTGGATGCGCTCCAGGCCGTAGTCCAGGCAGATTTCCGAGATCCGCGTCCTCAGCCTGTCGTCCTCGACGTCGTAGATGAGCACGAGCGCCACCTCCGGCGCGCCCTTCCCCACCGGACGCGGCGTAAGAATGCCGGCGTAGCGATTGTTCCTCTTCATGTCTTACTGCTCGATCAACAATCCTTCTTCACGAACCTCAGCCTGCCTGGCACCGACGGTATGGCGCGCTTCGTTTGTTACCACTTGAAGGTGAAAGGCCGGTAAGCGCGGAGCCCACGAACGGCCGCCGCCACCAACCGCGCCTGCATCTGGATGATCGAGCGGATCTGGTGGCTCTTGCCCCTGTATCTTTCCTCGCTCTGCAAGCGCGCCATAACCCTGGAGGCGACGGCTTCCTTAGACGCGGCGTCCAGCAGGCCGTTGACGAGCTTCCCGCTGCCGCCTTTGGTCAGCCACCCGATAATAGCGCGGTCCACCACAGGCTGCCGGAATTCCTCCGTCAGGTCCAGCACCAGCGAGGGCTTGCCACTGCGGTCCGTGTGAAGGAACCCGGCAAACGGCTCCAGCCCCGCGTTCATCACCGCGCCCCATACGTGAGCGTACAGGATCCCGTAGCCGTAATTGAGCATGGCATTGACGGCATCGCCGGGACCCTGATGAACGCGGCCTTCGAAGCCGGCTTCCTCCGGCACCAGCTCCGTGATCCGCTGCCAATACAGCCGCCCGGCCGTACCCTCCAGGCCCATCAGGGCGGGGCGCACCGCGTCGGCGGTATCGCCGGCGACGGCGTGAGCCTGGCGCCGTAGCTTTTGCAAATCCCCGGCCGTCCTCTCCAACTGCCGCCGGATTTCGCCCTCGCGGCTCTTAGCAAAGTAACGCAGCAGCTTTTCCTGGTTGCGGATCTTGCCCGCTACGATCCAACGAGCGATGTCTGCTCCCCGCGAGTCGTAGCAGGCCGCCAGTTGGGCGCGCCTGGTTTCCACGGTGGCGGTGAGCAGCGGTGAGGTCAGCAAGGCGTAGGGCCTGCCGCCGGCAGCCAGAAAAGCGATCCTGATCCCGCGGGCGCACAACTCTTCGAGCAGGTCGGAAGAAAAACTCACGCCCCGGGACGCGATAACCAGCTCCTGAAGGCGAAGGAAAGGCACCTGCCCGCAAGTTTCCTTTCCCTTGCGGATCACCAAGCGCTCGCTTTTCTTGCCGACGAACAGGCCAAAGCCGGAAAGAAACAACTGGCTACCGTTCTCGGTGACCAGAAGCACGGCGGAGCCGTCCTCGGGCAGCAGGACATCGTCGGGCGGAGGGAGGGGCAACTCGAGTTGCTCGGGCGCCACCTCCCAGCCGCCGGTGATCCAGTTGTACTGCGCCACCGAGGGCAATTTGCGGGGAATTTCTGGGAAGGGCTGCACAGCGGCCCTGGCTGCGCTGGCTCCCATCCTCCGTACTCCGTTGGATTACTAGCCGCCTTGCGGCGGGAAGGGTTCTCGCCGGTAAATCACCCAGTTCTCGCCCGCCTGCTCACGCACCAGCGGGAGCACGTAAAGCCGTTTCAGGAAAGGCCTGCCGCGCCGGGATGGCGACGCATAAGGGTTCACATGATCGAACGTAGCGCCGGGGGCAAGCTCGTGCAAAGTGTAAACGGGCCTCCCGGCTAGCGTGCTCAGCGGGGGCAACGTCTCTACCGCCTTGAGGCACACCGACAGGTCAGGCTTACCTGTGTCCACCCGGCAGCTCACGAGCGAATCCGTGGTCCCCAGCCTCCTCAGCCACCGGAAAGCCTGCGCGATCCGTTCCTCGCCCTGAACCCAGACGACCAGTTCACCCGCGGGCAAACAGTACTCGCGCGAACCGGTGGATTCGAGAACGCTGGCAGTCTTGCCTGCCGCCGGCTTCTCGGGCTTCAGCCTTTTCGAGAAAAAACGGACGACCGCCAGGCGCTCCGGTACCTCGATTTCGAGCGGCACCGACTTGACCGCTTCGAAAAACCGCCGACCCTCGCTGACGCTCCCGGTGTGACGAATGATCGCGTCCACCAGCGCCAGCCGGATGGCGGCGGGGCTGGGCGCGGGCGAGCACAGGGCGTAACTGGGAGAGGAATCCGGCACGCGGTAGCTGTAAAAGCTCGCAAACTCCAGCGCGGCGCGGATCCATCCGGCCATGGCTTCATCCCTCGCTGGCGCTCAAGGTGAAAAGCGGGCGCTCCCTGAGCTCATCGAGAATGCGGAAAAGTCCGTCGAGGCTACTAAACCGCATTACTTCCAGACCGCCGGTGACCTGCCGCATTTTCTCCAGCGTGTCCAAATACGTGCGATTCAACGGGCTGGGCGCCGGGACCGGGAAGTTACGCGTCGACACCGCGACCGCTCCCTGAAACTCCTCCAGATGGGGCAGCCGCGTGGAAGTCATGGCACCCTCGGTGCGCGCGAAGGTCGCCTTGTAAGCCTCGAGCGCAAGCCGGTAGCGCGCCTGCCGGTCCACGCCCGGAGCGTAGCGGTAGGTGATCTCGTTCAGAGCGATCCGCCAGGGCGCAAAGACCGAGACGATGGCATAGACGCCCGAGCGCGTAGGCCGGTGATAAACCATTTGCGCCGAGACCGCCTCGGTGTCAGCTTGCTCGGCCACACGGCCTTCCACCTCGTGCCTGGCATGCACGTGCACATCCCGGTGGAATCCATCGCGAACTGCCACGGCCCAGCCGAACTCCACCGTGGAGGACCTGGGGATAGCCTCCTTGGTCCGGAGGAAGCCGTGAAGGTCACACAGCGCACAGGCCTTCAAGGCCGCATCCAGAATGTCAGCAGCCGAGGCGTTCTTGCCACCCAACTCCTCGTTGATGTCGGCCCGCTGGGGCCTGAGCGTGCGGCACGGCGTGCAGAAAACCGACTTGTCCGCGGCGAGCAGCCAGACGTTCTGGGCGTGGACGCGCTTGAGCATTTCGCCGGAAATCCCGTCCGACTTGGTGCCATCGGCCAGGATGACCGTGCGGGGTTCGGTAACGTTGCCGACTGTGCCCTCGTTGTTGAGCGAGTGCAGATTCCAGACGGCGCGGCCCAAAATGGCGATTTCGAAGACAGGCGAACTCATTCACTTACCTCCTTGTCCTCTTTCTTGTCCCAACGTACAAGTCCGTAGCTGACAATGGCGGCCCGCAACAGGCGAACATCCTGGGCGGTGCGAGCCATCGCCATAACCCGTTCCAACTCCGAGGCGCTCGGCTTGACGCCGCTCTTGTAATTGCGGCGCAGGAAGCGCTTGATCGCCTCGGCAAAAGCCTCAGGGGTTTCGGCGTTTTCGAAATCCATGAGGCTGGCGTAATCCTCCTCGAAGCTCAGGGCAGCCCGCAGAGCCTTGCCAAAGGCCTGGACGGCGGGATCACCGTATGCTGCCGGGAGCGTCAAGCTCTCAGACGACATAGTTCATCACCTCCATCAGTCCCTGTTCGGTATACAGATTTTCGGATTTCACCTTCTTGTTCGAGTCCACAATGTAACGCAAGAAAACTCGCGCGTGACGGAAGTAGCTGTCGAGCGAAGGGGCCATGATCAGCTCGGTAGCAGCATCGGCCAGATCCTCGGCGCCCGTGGTAGCCCCGCGCCGGAACAAGTAATCCCACGTTTTGAAAACGTCTGCCACCGCGGATCTGCCCGAGAGAGCCATAGCTATCAGCTTGCCCGTCTGGAAAGCCCCGCCAATGGCAGGCTTGTACTGATTACCGGAGCGGAACATGGAAAAGTAAAGCACGCCGGAAAACCGTAACGGGAAATGAGGGTTCCCGGCAGCTTTGTCGCGCACGGCGTCTGCCAGAAGAACCGAAAAATGAGCCACGGCGCCGCGAACGCCGTGGTAGGAAACCTCCTTGTCGTAGACTAGCTGCCGAACGGCATGGAAGTCGCTGAACCGGACCTTCTCAGGTACCGGCAGCGTCACATAGAACTCCCGCTTGCCTCCGGTCACGCGTTGGGGCCGGTAGCGCTGCGCGACCACCGCACCGAGGCAGGCCAGCGCCCAGTTGAGTTCATCCGCGCTGGTCGGGCCCTCGGCGTAATCGCGCGCCGTGAGCCCCTTGAGGCCTTTGAAAGCCCCGGGCTCGAGCGCGCCGGGCAACGTGCAAGGCCCGTCGAAATTCACCGCCAGGTCGCCTGCGTCTTTGTCGAGGAGTTCTTTTAGCCTTCGCTCGAAAGCGACCCCTACTTTATCGCGCTGTTCAGTCCACTTCGCTTTGTAAGTCAGAAAAACGTGCTCCCAGGTATTAAGACTGAACACGGCCTGCCACTCGTCCGAGCCCGAAGGATCCATAGACGCCGGCGGCGGGTCCATCTCGATCACAAAGCCCTGGCCGGCGTCTGAGATCACGGGCGCGGCTGTGCCCCGGGCCAGCGCGTGGAGCACTTGCGCCAGGCCGTAAGCCCGGCACACGTCAAGTATCTCGAAACCACTCTTCAAAACGAAGTACTGCATCTTCACCACCTCCACTAGCCATCCAATCTGCCAAGCGCAGCCAGCGCGAAAGCAGCAGATATGCGGTATAGGGATTGGGCGACAGCAAAGAAAGCCCCAAGTTGAGCGATCCGGATCCCTGTGGGGGCTGCGTATTAAAGTCATTCTCCTCAACGTGGCAAGCAACAAGCTCCCCAACCACGTCCCTTACCGCCTGGAACCAGCCAGCGACCATCTTGAAGCCCGGAACCTCATCGGCCCTCACACAATGGTGATGAGCAAGGGCGGCCAGCGACGGGACCGCCAGCCGCTCTTTCCTGGCGGAGCCAGCAAGGCGGCACAGTAAGGGTGTGGCAACCCAGGCCGAGATGGTGGCGTGCGCTGGAAGATCCAGGGGGCGACCGCCGCCCCGGCGGACCAGCAGGACCGAGGGTGGCGGTGGTGCCTCCAGTCCCTGGCGAATGGCAGCCTGCCAGTCTCGTGTCAATTTGCCAATGTCGTGCAATGCCAGCAGCAGTTTCACCCAGCACAGGAGTTCTTCGCGTCCCGAGCCAGTAGCTATCGCCAGCACGGGCAACACAGTGACTTCCCGGGGCAGCAACAGTTCTTCGAACGCCTTGACCGTACGCCTTGCATGCTCCGTCCACGTCTCCAGATTCTCTGCCGCAGGTGGGGACGGCCGCCGCGGCAGCCAGAGGACCGGCGAAGCAGACTGGCCTTTGGCGCCGAGTTGCAGGCCGAGTTCAGCATCGTAGCCCGCGTGGTCTGGATGGACCACGTAGTACCCGCCGGGCATCAACCTGGCGCCATCTCGAAGAGGCTGCACACGCACCCGGGGGCGGTAGTCGTCCCCGGGCCTCCGGTCAATACCCACCTCCCACACACGCGGGCGTCGCTCGTGTAGAAATTGCTGAAATACCGCAGGATGCACGCGGCATCGGGGCAGGCCGAACACCTGCTGCTCGAGACTCCGGGGATCGTCGTGGAGCGCGATTTCGACTGAAAGGGCCTCACGGACCGCCTTCGCGGCCTTGCCGGGGTTAGCGGTAAAATGCGCCTCAGCCAGCGAAGCCAGAACCTTGCCAGCGGACTGCGGATCGGCAAGTCCTTCAAAATAAGGCCCCAGCACGTCGTCCACCAGGCTCGTCTCCAACCGCCAGCTCAGGGTTTGCCCGTTCAAATTCCGCTCCCGGAGCGCCCTGGTCGTGGCTTCAATGATTAGTGCGTCATAGGGCCGGGGCGTTTCAAGTTCTGGAAAAACAATCACGCGCCCGGTCCCGCCCCAGCGGGCGCAGCGGCCGGCGCGCTGAATCAGCGCGTCCGTGGGCGCCAGTTCGGTCAGCAGCAGGTCGCAAGAAATGTCCAGCCCTACCTCGACTACCTGGGTGGCCACAAGCAGGGCCGGCTGGCGGGGAGCCTCCTTGCTAAAGTGCTGTACTATGAGCGCCTCTTTGTTGGCCCGGTCGTCGTCGTAAAAGCGCGAGTGGGCCAATATCGCCACGCCATCGAACCTGCCACGCAGGCCTTCATAAATGGCCATTGCCCGGGCGACGGTGTTGACCACAACAAGGGTTTTCAAGTGAGACTTGGCGTAGTGCAAAACCGTGCTGGCATTCAGGGAACCTGGCTTTATCTCGACCGTCACCCTGCGACCCCGGCGGGTGGGCACCTGGTCTTCCTGGACTTCGATCACCTGGGCCTCTAGCTGTTGAGCGAGCGCCTGAATGAAGCTGGCGGGCAATGTTGCCGAGAGCAGAACTACCGGCAGCCCCAAGCTAACCGCGCGGCGCGCCAGCACCAGCGTCGCTTGCAGGCCAAGGCGCGGCTCGAAGGTGTGGACTTCGTCGAAAACCAAGAAGCTACTGGCGATGG